>JAAFHH010000060.1:0-7008 GCA_013297545.1 Alphaproteobacteria bacterium | reverse complement strand
TGGTTGAACAGATGCTGGGCGAGGATCCAGCGCGGTTTGCGATGCTCCAGGCCATCGACAATGCCGCGATAGACCAGATCCTCGGCCAGCCAGGCCGCATCGAGCGTGTCGGTCCAGTCCAGGATGTCCTGGTCGAGGGCCACGCGGGCGGCACTGAGCCCGGCGAAATCCTGGAAGATCAGCTGGCCGAGCGGCTGTGCCGCCCGGGTGAGCGGATACTCCCGACCGGTAAACCGGCCAAGCCAGATCCGATCGCCCAGCAGAATGTGATCGAGCGTGCCGTGGATCGATTTGAAGAAGGCACCGCGATCCTGGTGCCGCTCCGCCTCGGTCAGGGTGCCGGCTGCGGCATACAGCTTCTCGTTCATCCACCGATTGTAGCGGGCCATCGCCCGCAACACCGCCGGCTGATCGGACATGCTAGAGAACCGATTCGACCCAGGTGAACAGCTGGCCCTTCGGCAGCGCGCCCACTTTGGTCGCGGCGACCTGGCCATTCTTGAACAGCATCAGGGTCGGGATGCCGCGCACGCCGTAGCGCTGCGGGGTGCCGGGGTTTTCGTCGATGTTGAGCTTCGCCACCGTGACCTTTTCGCCCATTTCCTTGGCGAGGTCTTCCAGCGACGGGCCGATCACCTTGCAGGGGCCACACCATTCCGCCCAAAAATCGACCAGCACCGGACCGGTGGATTTCAGAACATCGGCCTCGAACGAAGCGTCGGTGACAGCACGGGTGCTCATGGGGCGGGATCCTCGAAGGGGTGGCGGCGGCGGCCGCAACCGGTGGCGGGTATCCCCCACCCTAGCCAGCACAGGGTTGAGGGGTCAAGCTGGACCGGGCTGCCCCCCACCCCTAGGGTTGGCGCCATGACCGATGTCGCCCGCGCTCTGCTGCCCTGGTACGACCGCCACCGCCGCCGGCTGCCCTGGCGCGCAGGCCCTGGCGAGCGCACGCCGGCCTATGCCGTCTGGCTGAGCGAAATCATGCTGCAGCAAACCACGGTCGCCGCCGTCGGCCCCTACTACCAGCGTTTCCTCGATCACTTTCCAACCGTCGCCGACTTGGCCGCCGCCCCGCTCGACCAGGTGCTGACCCTGTGGGCCGGGCTTGGCTACTACGCCCGGGCGCGCAATCTGCACCGCTGTGCCCAGGTGATCGTGCGCGACTTCGCCGGTATTTTTCCGGACGACGAGGCAACCCTGCTGAGCCTCCCGGGGGTAGGCGCCTACACCGCCGCCGCGATCGCCGCGATTGCGTTCGATCGCCGGGCCGTGGTGGTCGACGGCAATGTCGAGCGGGTGGTGAGCCGGCTCGCCGCCATTGCCACCCCGCTGCCCGCTGCGAAGCCAGAAATTCGGCGCCTGGCCGATCAGTTCACGCCGGAGGAGCGGCCGGGCGACTACGCCCAAGCGATGATGGACCTGGGTGCCAGCCTGTGCAGCGTGACCAACCCCGGCTGCACGATCTGCCCGCTGCTGCAGCTCTGCCGCGCTGCCGCCCAGGGCGAGGCCAATCGCTTCCCGGTCAAGCTGCCGAAAGCTGCCAAACCGACCCGCCGCGGTGTGGCGTTCTGGCTCAGGCGCGGCGACGGGGCGGTGCTGCTGCGCCGCCGGCCGGAACGCGGGCTGCTCGGCGGCATGATGGAAGTGCCCTCGACCGAGTGGAGCGAGGGGCTGCCCGATGCCAATGCCATCCGTGCTGCCGCCCCCCTGACCGCCGAGTGGCGGCCGATCGACGGGCTGGTGCGCCACACCTTCACCCACTTCCACCTGGAACTCAGCGTCGTGGCAGCCACCGTGCGGCTCGGCGATGGCCGGCTTGGGCGCTGGGTCACGCTCGACCAGTTGGGGGAGGTGGCGTTACCGACCCTGTTTCGCAAAGTCGTCAAGCACGCGCTGACAACCGCAACCAGCTGACCGGAGGAACGATGGCGCGCCGCTTCATTCTTGATTGTGATCCGGGCCAAGACGATGCGGTCGCGATCCTGTTGGCGCTGGGTTCGCCCGAACTGGCGCTGGAGGCTGTGACCATCGTCGCCGGCAATGTCGGCGTCGACCGGGGGGTGAGCAATGCGCTCAAGATCCTGGAGCTGGCCGGCTCTGCCGTGCCGGTCTACCGCGGTGCCCCGCGCAGCCTTTGCCGCGACTACTCGCTGGGTGACCGGTTCCATGGCACGGACGGCTTGATGGGCCTAGCCCTGCCCGAGCCGACACGCCAGGCTGAGCCAGAATCCGCGGTGCCGTTCCTGGCCCGCACGCTCAGTGCCGCTGAGCCTGGCTCGATTGATCTCGCCTGTGTGGGTCCGCTGACCAACTTGGCGCTGCTGCTGATCCAGTATCCGGAAGCTACGCGCGGCATCGGTCGGGTCGCGATCATGGGCGGTGCGATTGGGCTTGGGAACGTGACCCCAGCCGCCGAGTTCAACATCCACGCCGATGCGCTGGCAGCCGATGTGGTGTTCCGCTCTGGCCTGGACCTGACCTTGGTGCCACTCGACCTCACCCACCAAGCACTCGCGACCGAGGCGCGCATCGCGGCGTTGCGGGCAACGGGCAAGCCAACAGCCCACGCCGTAGCCGAGCTACTGGCGCGCTATCCAAAACTGGAAAAATTCAATTTTGCGGGTGGGCCGCTGCACGATCCGTGCGCGGTGGCCGCGCTGATCTGGCCAGACCTAGTCAGTGGCCGAAAGGTTCATGTCGAAATCGATACGACGTCTGGCCCGGGCCACGGTCGCACCTTGGTGCACTGGTGGGCCAAGACCAACGGCCCGGCAGCCAACGCGTTGGTGCTCGACCGGATTGATGCCGACCAGTTCTACCGGCATCTGACGGCGCGGGTCTAAGCAGCATCCCCCGGGGCATGACACCCCGGGGGAGCCGTGGGCTCGGCTTAGTAGCGGTAGTGTTCCGGCTTGAACGGGCCGGCATCGGCGAGGCCGAGGTACTTTGCCTGGTCCGCGGTCAAGCGGGTGAGCTTCGCACCAACCTTGTCGAGGTGCAGGGCCGCGACCTTCTCGTCCAGGTGCTTCGGCAGCACATAGACCTTACGGTCGTACTTTGCGTAGTTTTCCCACAGTTCGATCTGGGCCAGCACCTGGTTGGTGAAGCTGGCGCTCATCACGAAGCTCGGGTGGCCCGTGCCGCAGCCGAGGTTCACCAAGCGGCCTTCGGCCAGCACGATCAAGCGGCGGCCGTTCGGGAACACCACTTCATCGACCTGGGGCTTCACGTTTTCCCAGGTGTAGTTGCGCAGGGCTGCGATCTGGATTTCGCTGTCGAAGTGGCCGATGTTGCAAACAATCGCCCGGTCCTTCATCTCGCGCATGTGGTCGAGCGTGATGACGTCGATGTTGCCGGTCGCGGTGACGAAGATGTCGCCGATCGGGGCGGCTTCTTCCATGGTCACGACCTGGTAGCCTTCCATCGCCGCCTGCAGCGCGCAGATCGGATCGACTTCGGTCACCATCACCCGGGCACCTTGGCTGCGCAGCGACGCGGCCGAGCCCTTGCCAACGTCCCCGTAGCCGGCGACGACAGCGATCTTGCCGGCCATCATCACGTCGGTCGCGCGCTTGATGCCATCGACCAGCGATTCGCGGCAGCCGTACAGGTTGTCGAACTTCGACTTGGTCACGCTGTCGTTGACGTTGATCGCGGGCACTTTCAGCGTGCCGGCCTTCGCCATTTCATAGAGACGATGCACGCCCGTGGTGGTTTCTTCCGAAATGCCGCGCACGGCCTCCAGCAGATGCGGGTACTTGTCGTGCAGGATTTGGGTGGCGTCGCCGCCATCATCCAAGATCATGTTCGGGACCCAGCCGTCCGGGCCGGTCACGGTCTTTTCAATGCACCACCAGAATTCTTCTTCCGACATGCCCTTCCAGGCAAACACCGGAATGCCAACTGCGGCCATCGCAGCGGCAGCCTGATCTTGGGTTGAGAAGATGTTGCACGACGACCAGCGCACGGTGGCACCGAGCGCCGTCAGGGTTTCGATCAGCACGGCGGTTTGGATCGTCATGTGCAAGCAGCCGATGATCCGCGCGCCCTTCAGGGGCTGAGCGGCACCGTATTCCTTGCGCAGCGCCATCAGGCCCGGCATCTCGGTTTCGGCGATGCGGATTTCTTTCCGGCCCCAGTCAGCCAGCGAGATGTCCTTGACCTTGTAGTCCGTGAAGGCGGTAGCCATGGGGATCCTCTTGGGGGTGCGCGGCGCGCCGCGGAATCGGGGCATAAAGATATAAAGCTATCTTTATGTGCCGCGGGGTATACGCGGTTCCGCCGCGCATGGGAAGAGGGATTTGGGGGGGCTATTCCGGTTCGTCGAGGATCTCGAACGGTAGCTCGCGAGCGCCATGCAGCAGGCGCTGAATCCAGACGGTGTCTCCCTCAGTCCGGTAGAAGATACGGTATCGTCCGAACACATGCATTCGGACATCCTTGCCAAGCTTGGGCCGAGGTGCCCCGATGCCAGGCATGCGCGCGAGCTTTGCAGCGGCTGCCTCGATGCTGTCGACAAGGTCGTCTGCGCGGTCCATCGAAATGTTTGTCAAAGTGTAGTCGTGGATAGCGCGCAGATCATCCGCTGCGGCTTTGGTGAATGCGTACCGCTTCATTCTGCAGCGCGACGTTGCCGTTCAGCCCTCGTGCGCTGGCGCAACTCTGCGAAGAGCTCTTCCGCCGGAATGCCAGGTCCACTATCTGCACCCTTCTGGATTTCAGCGCGCAGCCACTCAAGTTTGATTTGATTCAGGCGCTCCTGGTCTTGCAGCAGGTAGAGGCCGTGCTGCAGTACTTCAGTCGCGCTGAGGTACCGGCCGCTCTCGACGAGGTCTGCCACAAAGGCATCAAGCTCTTCGCCAATTTCGTAGCGTTTAGCCATTGGCTTGACCTCCGGTGGCCGAAGCGATGATCGCGATCCGCTGTCGCATCTCGGCGAACACCTCTTCTGCCGGGATGCCGGGGCCATCTTCATGGCCCTTCTCGATCTTGGCCCGCAGCCAGTCGAGCCGCTCCTGATCCTGGGGCAGGTAGAGAACATGCTGAAGCACTTCGGTCGGGCTAAGGTAGCGCCCACTGTCGACCAGCCCGGCCACAAAGGCATCAAGCTCTTCACCGATTTCGTAGCGTTCCGCCATGGCTGCGCTCTCCTGTGCGAGGGCAGACTACCGCAGTCCGGGGCCTGGCTCTACCGCTTCAGAGGTTTCAGCCACGGCACCATGCGCACCAGGGTCTCATCGCGCTGGATCAGGTGGTGGAACAGGGCTGCCCCCACATGCATGCCGATCAAGCCGCCGAGCAGCCAGGCGAGCCGGCGGTGTACCCACAGTGCCTGCCAGCCGAGCGGCTCGTTCTTGCCGAAGTCCGGCAGCGGCAGAATGCCAAGCCAGACGACGGGATAGCCAAGCGCGGTCGACGCGACATAGCCGCAGATCGGCACCACCAGCAGCAGGGTGTAGATCGCGATGTGGACAGTCTCCGCCACCCGGTGCTGCCAGCTCGGCCCCGGCAGCGGTGGCGGCGGTGGGTGCCGCCGGCGCCAGACCAAGCGAGCGAGCGCCAGGCCAAGGATCACCACGCCAATCCACTCGTGGCTGACAAACATCGCGGGCTTTACGCTCGCCGGCGGGTTCAGCCAGGCGAGGCTGAGGCCAAGGCCGAACACAAACGCCATCGCCAGCACCGTCAGCCAGTGCAGCGCGATTGCGGTTGGGGTGTAGCGGGTCATGCTGCGACGACCGCCGGGCGCGGTGTGCGATGGTCCGCAGCACCAACCGCCCCGTCGGCGGTCAGCATGACGCCGGTGGGCACGGCGTAAGCACTTGGCATCACTGCGGGTTGGCGCAGTTCCACCGTGCAGCGCGCTTGCAATACCGCGAGATCCGCTGCCGGCAGATCCTCATCCACCGTGATCGTGGTGCCGCGCACAAGATCGATGCGCGGGGCATGAAACGCCGTCTCAAGGTCGATGCCGTGAGCGATCACTTGGTGGGCGATCTGCACCACCGCTGGCACGATCGACCGGCCGCCGGAGGCACCGAGGGCGAGCACGCCCTTGCCAGCGCGGATCCCGATCAGCGGGCCCATGTTGTTGAGCGGCTTGACGCCAGGCGCCATCGAGTTCGGCCGGCCGGGCACTGGATCAAACCAGAACACGCCATTGTTCATCAGCACCCCGGTTTCCGGCAGCACGACTTTGGAGCCGAAGCGCGACAGCAGCGTGTTGGTCAAGGTGACCAGCATGCCATCCTTGTCGACGACACACAGGTGTGTGGTGCAGGTCCCGGGGCCGGCGTGGCCCATGGTGTCCAGCCGGTGCTGCCAGGCCGCCACGCTTGCCTCCGCCGCGGTTGCGAGTGCCGCTCCTGCCGGCGGGCGGGCGGGTTCGGCTGCTAGCGCCGCCAGGATGCGCGCGGCTGTCGGCCCACCCGTGAGGCCAGGGGTGAGCGCCACAGTCCAGCCCGCATGGTCGACCAATAGCGGATCACGCTCAACTGCCTGGTACCGCGCCAAGTCATCGGCATCGACCGGGGCAGCACCCGCCGCCAGATCCGCCACCAACTGGCGCGCAATCTGCCCGGTGTAGAAATCCTGCGGTCCGGCCGCTGCCAACCGCTTCAAGGTTGCGGCTAACGCCCCCATCGACACGAACCCGGGCGGCCCGAAGCTGGGTGGCACCGGCGGCAACCCGGTTGGCAGATAGACCGCGCGCGACGCGGGGAAGCGCAGCAAGTCGCTCGCCCCCGCGGCAATTGACAAGGTGGTTGGCCAATCAACCGCGAGGCCCTGCTCGGCCAAGGCGATCGCACCCTCCAGCAGTTCCGCCCACGGCCGGGTGCCAAACTGCTCAAGTGCCAGCGCAAACCCCGCGACCGCGCCTGGCACCGCAATCGAGGTGTAGCCCGATTGATTGCGATCGCCATCCACCAAGGGCCAGCCGAACAGGCCGACATCGTTGCCCGGCAGGATCGGATAGCCCGAAGGATCAAGCGTTCGCCCGGCCGT
>JAAFHH010000006.1 GCA_013297545.1 Alphaproteobacteria bacterium | reverse complement strand
TGCTCGGCCACTGTGCGGGGCTCAGACGCTCCCAGTTCCTGGGGGACTATGTGCTAGCGCACGGTTATGTCCGCGATGATCACGTGCTGGACCGCGACATCCCGCCCTTCGTGCCGATCCCGCCGATTGCGGAAGTACAAGTGGCCCTGCAGGCCGCCGTCGCGTCGATCACGGGCCTCAGCGGCCCGGATTTGAAGACGCGCATGCGCACCGGCACGGTGTTCACCACCGACAACCGCAACTGGGAACTGCGCACCAGCGACCTGTTCGAACGCCTGAACCAAAGCCGGGCGATCGCGGTCGACATGGAAAGTGCCACCCTCGCCGCCAACGGCTTTCGCTTTCGCGTACCCTACGGCACGCTTCTGTGCGTGTCCGACAAGCCGCTGCACGGCGAGATCAAGCTGCGCGGCATGGCAAACGCGATGTACCGCGAACGGATCGATCAGCACTTGCAGGTCGGGCTAGAGACCATCCGCATCCTGCGCGAGCAGGGCGTGCAGCAGCTGCATTCCCGCAAGCTCAGAAGTTTTGATGAGCCGGCGTTTCGGTAGCGATCAATCGAACGAGAGCACCAACTGATTGCTCACCCGCCGCCGGGTCATCACCGGCACGCCAGCGCGTCGGCTGCCGTGCTTGGCTTGGATCGCGTCCGCCACATCGGAGAAATCGCCGCCCTGGCGGATCGCCCAGATCCGGTCGCGGGCAAGGCGTGCGGCGTCCAGGTGATCGACGATCGGCGCCGGGCCGCCAAAGCGCCAGGGTTCGTGCAGGCGTTCCGCTGACCAACCCGCGAGCTCCGGCACCCAGCGGCGGATGAAGGCGCCGGTTGGGTCTTGGTCGAGCCCTTGCTTAACTGGATTGTAGATCCGGATCGTGTTGATGCCGGTCAGGCCGGATTGCATCTGCACCTGGGGCCAATGGATGCCGGGTTCATAGTCCGTGAACCAGCGGGCAAGCTGCAGACCGGTCAGGCGCCAGGGCAGCCAGAGGTGATAGCTCGCAATCGCCTGCAGCATGGCGCGCATGCGGAAGTTGATCCAGCCCGTCGCGATCAGCGAGCGCAGGCAGGCATCGACGAACGGCCAGCCAGTCTGCCCGGTCGACCAGGCCGCCAGTCGTGCCGGATCCGCCACCTGGTCAAGGCTGCGGTAGGCCGGGTGCAAGGCGCGCACCTCGATCAGGGGATCGTCTTCCAGCTTCTGGATGAAGTGGCAGTGCCAGTGCAACCGGCCATCGAAGGAGGTGAGTGATCCCGCCCAGGCGCCATCCCGGCTCTCGGCACGGCGCGCAGCAAGCGCCTGCACCACCTCACGCATCGACAGGGCACCGTGGGCGAGCGGGACGGACAGGCGCGAACACGCGACCGCCGCCGTCAGTGGGCTCGACATCTGGCGGCGATAGTCGCGCCCGCGAACGTCAAGGAACGAGGCGAGCTGCTGCAAGCCCGCGCGCCGGCCACCGCGCTGGCGGCCCGGGCACGGATCTGGTGCCAGGCCGAGGTCCTCAACCGTCGGCACCCGGCCGGGCTCAATCCCGGGGACGGGTGCAAGCGCGCGGGGTGCCGGCAGCGGGGTGGTTGCCATCTCGGCATCCCAGCGCTTGGCCCAGCCGTCGCGGGATTTCAGGCGGCGCACGACGCCGAAGGGGCGGTATTCGTGCCAGGGAATCGCGTGCTCCCGGCACCAGCGCCCAACCGCGAGATCGCGGGCATAGGTCCAGCCATTGCCGGTTTCCTCATGGCTGAACAGCGCGGTGATCAGGAGCTTGCGGTGCAGGCGCTGGAACAGCGGTACTGCTTCCCCCACCCGCACGATCAGCGGCTGGCCAAGCTGCGCCAGATCGGCCTGCAGCTCTGCCACCGCATCCAAAATCGCAGCGCACTGCCGGCCGGAGGCATCGGGCTCAGCCCACAGGCCGGGTTCAACCCAATACACCGGCAACACCGGACCAATCGCTGCTGCCTCAACCAGCGGGCGATGATCGACCACGCGCATGTCTCGCTTGAACCACACCACCTGCATGCGTAGTCATACGATGGCGCTATCCCACTTGGATCAGGGCTGTTGCACGGCGACAGGCCCCGTCGTTACATGGCAGACGCAATCGCGAGGGCGATGCCAGGGGGAGCCGGCATCGATCATCGCAGCGCCGGCAATGTCCGGCCCAGGGGAGGAGAGAGCGCTTGGAACCCTCAATGAAGCAGCGGCTGCTGGCGTCAGTCGCGTGTGTCACCCTGTTGGCGCCGGTCCCGGTCGCGGCACTTGAGTGGCAGAGCGGCGAGACCAGTTTCCGCTTTGACACCACGGTGAGTTTGGGTGCGGCCTGGCGGGTCCAGAACCGCGACCGCGATCTGATCGGTGTCGCCAACGGCGGGCGGGCGTTTTCGCTCAACAACGACGATGGCAATTTGAACTACGGCAAGGGGCTGATCTCGGTCGTGCCGAAGGTCACCCACGATTTCGAAGTGAAGTACCAGGGCCGCCACGGCGCGTTCGTGCGGGCGAGCTACTTCAATGACTTCATCCAGACCAACCGCAATTCGGGTGCGCGCACGGCGCTCACCGATTCGGCCGTCGATCGCACCGGGCGCGCGTTCAACCTGCTCGACGCCTATGCCTTCACCCGCTTTGAGGTCGGCGGATTCCCGATTGATCTGCGGGTCGGCCAGCAGGTGCTGAGCTGGGGCGAGAGCACGTTCATCCCGAACGGCATCAACATCATCAGCCCGTTCGATGTCGGCAAGCTGCGCCAGGCTGGGGCGGAACTGAAGGAAGCCTTCCTGCCGGTGCCGATGATTTCGGGCTCGATCGGCTTGAGCTCCAACCTGCGTCTCGAAGGATTCTGGCAGGTCCGCCACCGCAACACCGAACTTGAGCCGCTCGGCACACCGTTTTCGGCCAATGACGTGTTGAGCCCGGGCTCCCGCTTTGCCTTCCTTGGCTTCGGCTTGCCGCCCTCGCGCGACACCATGCCGTTTGCGCCGGGGACGGCGATTGAGCGCGATCCCGATCGGCGCGCGAAGCACGCGAACCAGTTCGGCGCCGCCGCCCGGCTGTTGGTGCCGGATCTCAACGACACCGAATTCGGTGCCTACTTCATCAACTACAACAGCCGGGCGCCGATCTTGTCTGCGCGCACCGGCAGCTGGTCGAACCCGGCGCTGAGCCAGGCCCAACTGGTCGGCTCGTCGCGTTACTTCGCGGAATATCCGAACGACATTCGGCTCTATGGGGCGAGCTTCAACACCAGCTTGCCGTTCGGCATCTCGCTGCAGGGCGAGTTCGCCTATCGCGCCGGCCAGCCGCTGCAGATCGACGACACGGAACTGTTGTTCTCCGCGCTGTCGTCCCTGCCGGGCACGGCTGGAGCCGCGTTCGGTCGCAGTCAGATCGGCCCAACCGGTCAGCGCAGCGAGATCAGCGGGTTTCGCCGCCACGATGTGATCACGGCGCAGGCAACCGCGACCAAAGTGTTTGCGCAAGTGCTGGGCGCGGACCAGATGGCGCTGGTCGGCGAAATCGGTGTCACCCAAGTGCGCAACATGCCGAGCAAGGATCGGCTGCGCTACGAAGGGCCGGGCACCAACACCAGCGGCAACCCGTTCTTCACCAGTGCCCGCCTGCAGCCATCAACCCAGAACGGTGGTTTTGCCGACGACTTGTCCTGGGGCTATCGGCTGTCGGCCCGGCTTGACTATTCGAATGCGATTGGGCCGATCGCCGTATCACCCTCGGTCTCCTTCGCGCACGATGTCTCTGGCACGACACCCCTGCCGCTCGGCACCTTCGTCGACAGCCGCAAGGCCGCGACCCTGGGGGTCAGCTTCAACTACCTCAGCCGCTATTCGGTAGACCTCAGCTACACGCGGTTCTGGGGGGGTGGTGACAAGAATTTGGTGAACGACCGCGACTTCGTCGCTCTGGTCGGTCGGCTGTCGTTCTAACCAGGAGGATCGTTCATGCGCCTTGCCCTCGTCTCGGCTCTCGCCCTCCTGCCCTTAGCAGCGATGGCGGACCCCCGGCTTGCCGGAGAATTCACCCCCCTTGGTGCAGTCCGCGCCGGTTCGGCCGACGGTCGCATTCCCGCCTGGGCGGGTGGAGTGCAGACGGCACCGGCGGAGTATCGCCGCGGCCAGCATCACCCCGATCCGTTCGCCGCTGACCGGCCGCTGCTGGAGATCACCAGTGCGACGGCTGCCACCCATGCCGCCCAGCTGCCGGCTGGTCTGCAAGCGATGCTGCGGACCTACCCGCAGAGCTACAAGCTGATCGTCTACCCAACCCGCCGCTCGGCCGCCTACCCGGCGCACGTCTATGAAGCGGCGGTCGCCAATGCTGGTCGCGCCAAGCTGACGGCCGATGGCAATGGCGTTGAAGGGGCGGCGATCACGAGCCCATTCCCGATCCCGGAAAACGGCCTGCAGGCGGTGTGGAACCATCTGCTGCGCTACCGGGGCGAGACGATGAAGCGGGTCAACAGCCAGGCCGCTGTCACCCGCGGTGGCGACTGGACCCTGGTGCGCTTGGAAGAAACCGCGCTGTTCCCCTACATGGCGCGCAACGCCACACCCGCGTCGATCAACAATCAGCTGGGGCTGTTCCTGCAAGCCGTGACGGCACCCGCGCGTCTGGCCGGTGAAATCCTGCTGGTGCACGACCCGATCAACCAGGTGATCGAACAGCGCAACGCCTGGACCTACAACCCCGGCCAACGCCGGGTGCGTCGCGCACCCAACGTCGCCTATGACAATCCGGGCACCGGTGCCGATGGCCTGCGCACCACCGACCAGTTCGACATGTTCTCCGGCGCGCCAGACCGCTACGACTGGACCTTGGTTGGCCGGCGCGAAATGATCGTACCCGCCAACGCCTACGGCCTGCACAAATCGGGGCTGACCAACGAACAGATCCTGCGGCCGGGCCATATCAACCAGGATCTGGCACGCTATGAACTGCGCCGGGTCTGGGTGGTCGATGCCAAGCTGAAGCCCGAACAGCGCCACATCTATTCACGCCGCACCTTCTACATCGATGAAGACAGCTGGCAGATCTTGGTGGCGGACCACTACGACAGCCGCGGCGAGCTGTGGCGCGTGTCGGAAGCGCACTCGATCGTTTACTACGAAATCCCGCTGGTGTGGACGACCTTGGAGACGTTCTACGACCTGCAGTCCGGCCGCTATCTGGCCCAAGGCCTCGATAACACTGAAGCTGCGTGGGAGCTGAACCAGCCGATGTCTGCGGCCGACTTCACGCCGGACGCGCTGCGGCGCATCGGGACGCGGTGACCCTCACCCGGCGGAGCCTGCTGGCGACCGCCGCCAGCAGCCCGGTCGCCTTCGGGGCCCACGCCCGGATCGCGCTCGGGCTGCTGCTGGATATCGTGTGGACTGGCCAAGCGTGGCTGGCCTGTGGCGAGGCCGGGCGGATCTTGCGCTCGAC
Source organism: Alphaproteobacteria bacterium (assembly GCA_013297545.1). GTDB lineage: Bacteria > Pseudomonadota > Alphaproteobacteria > Elsterales > Elsteraceae > RDXE01. The sequence continues at coordinate 13,689 of JAAFHH010000006.1, read as the reverse complement.
CAACGGCCTCGATTGGCAGGTGATCGCGACTGAGGGCGGCGTGGTGCTCACGAGCCTGATCGTCGCCGATCCGAAAACCGTGTGGGCAGTTGGGCACCAGGGCACCATCCTTGGCTCGACCGACGGCGGTGTCACCTGGGCACTCGAGCACCGGGAAGCCGGCGCGATCCTGCTGAGTGGCGCCGTGGTTGGCGGCCGCGTGCTCGCGGTTGGGGCGTACGGCCTGGCACTCGCCCGCGATGGCCGGCATTGGCATCGCCAAGGGATCGTCGAGGATGACGTCCACCTGAACGTCGTGCGCGCCACCGGGGAGACGCTGTGGGCCGGCGGCGAAGCCGGCACGCTGTTGACCGGGCGGGTCGGTGCGCTGAGCGCCGTCCCTGGAGTCGAGGGATCGGTGTTTGCGCTCAGCATTACCAGCACGGGCGTGATCGCCGGTGGCCTCGGCGGGCGGCTCGCCCGCGTGCAGATCGATGGCACGGTGCAGGCGCTGAGCGCTGGCACCCTTACCTGGCAGGGCGCCTGCACGCTCACCGATGGTCGGGTGGTGGCGGTCGGCCTTGGTGGGGCGGTTGCGATCATCGAGGCGGATCGCGTGCGGCTCGACAACCGCAGCGACCGGGTGGCGCACGCCGCCGTCGCTGCCGGTCCGGGCGGCGTGTTCGCAGTGGGAGAGGCTGGCGTCACGCCGCTCCTGATCCGATGACGGTCCAGCGCTTGGCCGCACTGGTGATACGCGGGCGCGCCGTTGTGCTGGTGGTGATGGCGGTGTTGACCCTGCTGCTCGGCATCCGGGCGCTGGGTCTTGGGGTTGATGCCGGGTTCCAGAAGTTTCTGCCGACCAACCATCCGTTCATGAGCACGTTCCTGAAGCACCAGGCCGACTTCGGTGGGGCCAACCGGGTGCTGATCGTGCTGCGCGCGAAGGACGGGGATATCTTCACCGCGCCCTTCCTCGACACCCTCAACCGCGCGACTGATGCCGCCTACCGGCTGCCGGGCATCGACCGGGCGCGCGTCAGTTCGCTGTTCACGCCGAACGTTCGCTTTGTGGACATCGTCGATGACGGCTTCATCGGCGGCAATGTCGTGCCCTCTGACTTCCGGCCAACACCAGCCGGCATCGCGCAAGTGCGGGCGAACACGCTGAAGTCGGGCCAGATCGGCCGCTTGGTCGCCAATGACTTCTCCGCCGCCGCCATCGCGCTGCAGCTTTTCGACATTGACCCCGCAACCGGTGCCAAGCTCGACACACTCACCATCGCACGCGCGCTTGAGCGGGAGATCCGGGAGCCCTTCACCTCCGCCACGGTCGACGTCCATATCCTCGGATTTGTCCGGCTGACTGGCGACATCGCGGCGGGGGCCGCTGGCGTTGTCGTGTTCTTCGGCGTGTCGCTGGCGCTGACTGCCCTGTTGGTCTGGCTCTACGCCCGCTCAATCGCGCTGACCGTGATGCCGTTGCTGTGCTCGGCGATTGCAGTCGTGTGGATGCTCGGCGGCTTGACCGTGGCGGGCTACGGCCTCGATCCGATGTCGATCCTGCTGCCGTTCTTGGTGTTCGCCATCGGCGTTAGCCACGCAGTGCAGGTGGTGAACGCCATCGTAGCAGAGCGGATCGCCGGGGTAGACGGCAAGACCGCTGCCGCCAACACGCTGGCGCGCCTGATGGTGCCGGGCAGTGTGGCGCTCGCGACCGATACTGCCGGGTTCTTGACCTTGATGCTGATCGAAATCCCGATCATCCAGGAACTCGCAGTCACTGCCTCGCTCGGCATGGCGGCGATCTTGGCGACCAACTTGATCCTGCTGCCAGTGCTGGTCAGCTACGCGCCGGACAGCGGGCGCTGGCGCAAGGGTCTGGCCGCCGCCACCCACCGCTACGGCCGGCTGTGGGACGCGCTCGCTGTGGTGGCGAAGCCAAGACCCGCGCTGATCGCGGTTGGGATTGGGGCGGCGCTGTTCGCCTGGGCGTTCGTGGTCGGCAGCAACCTGACTGTGGGCGACAATGATCAGGGTGCGCCCGAACTGCGCCCGAACAGCCGCTACAACCAGGATGTCGCCGCGATCGTTGAGCGGTTCTCGATCGGCGTTGATGTGCTGACCACGATCATCGAGACGACGCCGAACGCCTGCGTCGAGCCCGAGATCATGGCGCGGATCGACAAGTTCCAGCACGCGCTCAACCAAGTGGAAGGGGTGCAGTCAACCGCGTCCCTGGTGCAAGCCGCGAAAATCGTCAATGCGGGCTGGAACGAAGGGGCGCTGAAGTGGCGGGCAGTCCCGACCGACGCTCAAGTGCTGGTGCGCGCCGTAACACCGGTCGAAACCGCGACCGGCCTGCTGAATGCCGACTGTTCGATCATGCCGGTGCTCGCCTTCATGGTCGACCACAAGGCGGAGACCATTCAGCGCGCGGTCGCAGCGATTGAAGACCTCGACCGCCAACTCGGCACGCCAAGTCTGCGCTTCCGCCTGGCGACCGGGAACGTCGGGGTGATGGCAGCGACCAATCAGGCGGTGGACGCCGCCCAACTGCCGATGCTGCTGGCGATCTACGCGGTCATCATCGTGCTCTGTCTGGCGATGTTCCGCTCGGTCGTGGCGACCGTGTGTATTGTCGTGCCGCTCGTGCTGGTGTCCGTGATGTGCAACGCGATCATGGTCTGGCTCGGCATTGGCTTGAAGGTCGCCACTTTGCCGGTCGCCGCCCTTGGCGTTGGCATCGGAGTCGACTACGGCATCTACACCTTCTCCACTCTGCTCGGTCACCTGCGCCAGGGCATGGCGTTCGCATCTGCCTATCGCCGGGCGTTGGAGGAGACGGGGGCGGCCGTGTTGTTCACCGGCATCACGCTCAGCCTCGGGGTTGCAACCTGGCTCGGGTCAGCGCTGAAATTCCAAGCCGATCTTGGCCTGTTGCTCGCCTTCATGTTCCTGGTCAACATGGCTGGTGCGCTGTTCTTGGCGCCGGCGCTCGCGGCGTTGATCTGGCGCGGTAAGGTGAAGGGGTGATGACCATTCCCGGCTTCTCAGTCCGCCACGCAGCGGATGGCTTCCAGCGCGACGGCTTGCGGCCGTTCTACGAATACCGCGACCTCGGCATCGCGGGCGCGACCGAGGGCCGTGCCATGGCGCACGTGATCCGCGCGATCCCAGGCCAGCACGCCAGTGCCGGCAAGCATACCCACAGCCTTGAGGTGCAGATCGTCTACGTCATCCGCGGCTGGGTGACGTTCTGGTACGAGGGTGTGGGCGAGGTGCGGCTGGAAGCGGGGTCCTGCGTGCACCAACCCTCCGGCATCGTGCACCAAGAAATCGGCCACTCCGACGACCTCGAAATGCTGGAGATCACCGTGCCGGCCAGCTTCGAGACCACAGCCGCCGCATGATCCCGTTCGCCTACCCAGGCGAGCCGCGCTGGAACGAAGCGCGCGACGCGGTCGAATTCGATATCGTGCTGGGGGAATACCAAGCCCTGGTCTTCGTACCGCGCCGGGACTTGCGCGCCTTGCTCGGCCGCACGCCAAGCCCGGAAGAGGCGGTGCAAGCCGTGCTGGTGGAGGCCGGCCGGTTTGAACGTGCCGCCGAACAGCGGATCCTGGACCGCATGCTCGATGATGATGCCAACATCACCCTGACCGGGCGGGATTTACGTCGGCAGGACACGGGCGGCTAGCGCCACCCGCGGCAGGAACACCGGGCAACCGGCCATCGCCGCCACCTGCGCTGCATGCGCGGGCGTGAAGCCGTAGCTCCACAGGGCGATGCGCGTCATCCCCTTCAACGTCATCGCCGCCACGCCCAGCCGCTCTGGATCGTAGGGTGAGGCGTGGGTCACCCGATCTGGCATCAGATGCGGCACATCCTGCTTCAAGAGGCGCGCGACCGGCACGATCAGGCCGAGGCTGCCAGGCAATGCCGCTAGATCGCGCGCAACGTCTGCCCCATCGATCAGATCAGGCACGGTCACTCCCAGTGGCTCAGTCGAGGCGAGCACGACGCGCGATCCGGCGAGCGACATGAGAGCCCGCCCAACCGCCTCGGCCGCGACCGCGCGTGCGACCACCTGCTCGGCACCCATGCTGCCGCGGATGCAGAGGACCGGCTGGTCGCGCTTGGGCAACCCGTCCATCGGCCCGAGGCCGGCAAGGGCGGCCACCACCCGCACACCCGGCAGGCCAAGGTCGTCGGCCAACCCATCGGGGGCGCGCGCATCGGGGCAGAGGATCACGGTGTCCATGGCGCACCCCCATGCCACCCTGAGCGCACGGCGACAAGGCTTGATCTTCTCGTGCAGTCGCTCAAGCTGGCGGGCATGCCGATGCTGCCGCTCGCGGGTGTCCGTGTTCTCGATCTCTCCCGCTTGGTCGCCGGCAACGCGCTGACCGGGCAGCTGGCCGATTTCGGTGCCGATGTCGTCAAGGTCGAGGACCCAGGCACGGGCGATGACTTGCGGGCTTGGCGCTGTCAGGGGGTCGCGACCTACTGGAAGCAGTACAGCCGCAACAAGCGCTCGCTCGCCCTCGATCTGAGATCCGACGCGGGCCGCGCCTTGGTGTTGGAGTTGGCGGCACACGCGGATGTGCTGGTCGAAAGCTTCCGGCCAGGCACGCTGGAGAAGTGGGGCCTCAGCCCCCAAGCCCTCTGGCAGCACCAGCCGAAGCTTTTAATCGCGCGGATCTCTGGCTGGGGGCAGACCGGCCCCTACAGCCACAAGGGTGGCTTTGGTACCTTAATCGAGGCGATGAGTGGCTTTGCCGCCATGAACGGCTTTGCCGATCGCCCGCCGGTGCTGCCGCCCTTGCCGCTCGCCGATCAGGTGGCCGGGATGATGGGCACCAGTGCCGTGCTGGCCGCCCTCCGCCATGTCGAGGTACAAGGCGGGGCGGGTCAGGTGATCGACCTCGCACTGTTCGATCCCTTGCTGTCGATCCTGGGGCCGCTGGCGGCGAACCACCGCCTGACCGGTGAAGTGGCACCGCGCACCGGATCGCGCATCGGCACCACGGCACCGCGCAATGTTTACGCGACCGCTGATGGCGGCTGGGTCGCACTCTCCGCCTCGATGCAGAGCATGGTCGCCAAACTGTTCGACACCATCGGCCGGCCAGAGCTGACGGCCGACCCGCGCTTTGCTTCTAACGCCGGGCGCGTGGCGCACGTGGAAGAGCTGGACCAGATCGTCGGTGACTGGATTGCGGCGCGCAGCACGACCGACAACCTCGCCGCGTTCGACGCGGCGGGCGTGACCGTCGGCCCGGTCGCCACCATCGCAGACCTAATCGACCACCCGCTGGTGGTCGGCCGCGGGATTCTGGTCGATGCACCGGATCCAGAGCTTGGCACCATGGCGATGCCGGCGGTGCCCGTGCGGCTGTCGGCCACGCCGGGCACCATCCGCTCGCCCGCGCCGGCGCTCGGCGAACACAGCCGGGCAGTGCTGGTGCAAGCGGGGCTATCCGAGGATCGCATCGCGGCGCTCCTCGCTGCAGGCGTGGTCGCGGAACACAGCTGATCCGGCGCTGGCACCGTGGCTACGCCTTCCCATATACTCACCCCATGGATGGATTGATCGCTGCCAGCGCGCTCATGCTGGTCGTTTACCTGTGGACCATGATCACCTGCGGAATGGCGCGGGCAAAGCATGGCATCATCGCGCCCGCAACCACGGGACACCCGCTGTTCGAGCGGGCGTACCGGGTGCAGGTCAACACGCTGGAACAGCTGCTGCCGACTTTGGCTGGCGTCTGGCTGCTCGGCCTGTCGGTCTCCTACCTGTGGGCGACGGTGGCGGCTGGCGTGTGGTCAGTCGGCCGGATCTGGTATGGCGTCGCCTACCAGGTGAAGCCGGAATCGCGCGGTCCCGGCTTCGGGATCGGCTTCCTTGCCACGGTGAGCTCGATCGTGGTCGGCGGCGGCGCAGCAGTCTACCGGTTGATCGCGGGATGAGCCTCCAGGGCCGACGGATCCTGTTGATCGTCGGCGGTGGCATTGCTGCCTACAAGTGCCTGGAGCTGATCCGCCGCCTGCGCGATCGCGGTTGTGCGGTGCGCACGGTCGCAACCAAAGCTGCCACCGAATTCGTCACCCCGCTGTCCCTCGCGAGCTTGAGCGAAGACAAGGTCTACACCGAGCTGTTCTCGCTCACCGACGAGAGCGAGATGGGCCACATTCGCCTTTCGCGGGAGGCAGACCTGATCGTGGTTGCCCCCGCCACTGCGGATCTGATGGCGCGCATGGCGGCCGGCATGGCGAATGACCTGGCCTCCACTGTGCTGCTGGCGACCGACAAGCCGGTGCTGATCGCACCCTCCATGAATGTGCAGATGTGGCAGCACGCGGCGACCCAAGCCAACCGTGCCACCCTGGCCGCGCGCGGCATCACCATCGTTGGCCCGGCGGCCGGCGACCTCGCCTGCGGGGAAGTGGGCTCGGGCCGGCTGGTCGAAGTGCCCGAACTGATCCAGGCGATCGAAACTGCCTTGAGCCCGCGCCCCCTCGCCGGGCGCACGGCGCTGGTCACCTCCGGCCCGACGTGGGAGCCGATCGACCCGGTGCGGCTGATCGCCAATCGATCCTCTGGCAAGCAAGGCCATGCGATTGCCGCCGCCCTTGCGCGTGCCGGGGCCGCCGTCACCTTGGTCAGCGGACCAACCGCGGAACCCGATCCTGTTGGCGTCACGGTTCAGCGCATCGAAACCGCGGCCGAGATGCTGGCCGCCTGCCAACAGGCACTGCCGGTCGACATCGCGGTGTTTGCCGCCGCCGTCGCCGATTGGCGGGCCGACACCGTGTCGACCCAGAAGCTGAAGAAGGGCGGCGAGCCACCCACGCTTACCTTCGCACCGAACCCGGACATTTTGGCGACCATCGCCCAGCACCCGACATCCCGGCCGCGCCTGGTGATCGGCTTTGCCGCCGAAACCGAAGCGGTGGTCGAACAGGCAACCGCCAAGCGCCTGCGCAAGGGCTGCGACTGGATCCTCGCCAACGATGTTGGCCTTGGCACCGGCACCTTTGGCGGCGATGCCAACACCATCCACCTGATCGATGCTGATGGGGCCGAGGCATGGCCGCGGCTTGCCAAAGTGGAGGTCGCAACCCGTCTGGTCGACCGCATCATCGCCGCACTCGCATGAGCCTCAGCGAACCTGAGATCGAGCGCTATTCCCGCCAGATCCTGCTGCGCGCAGTCGGCGGGGATGGCCAAGATCGCCTGAAGGCGGCGCGGGTGGTGATCATCGGCATGGGCGGGCTTGGCTCGCCGGTTGCGCTCTACCTTGCGGCGGCCGGGGTCGGCACGCTGGTGCTGGTCGATGGTGATGCGGTCGAGCTGTCAAACCTCAACCGCCAGATCCTGCACGGCACCGCCGATGTCGGGCGCATGAAGGTCCTGAGCGCCGCAGATCGGCTCGCCGCGCTCAACCCTGGCATCCGCATCCAAACCGTGACGCGGCGTTTGAGCGAGGAAACGGTTGGACACGTGATCGATGGCGCCGATGTCGTCGTCAACGGCGCAGACAATTTCGCCACCACCTACACGCTGGTCGATGCCTGCCACCGGGCCGGTGTGCCACTGGTGCACGCTGCCCTCTACCAAGACTATGCTGAGCTGTTCGTGCAACAGAGCCACCGGGGCGCACCCCACCCCTGCTATCGCTGCCTGCACCCGCAACCGCCACCGCCAGACTTAGCACCCAGCTGCTCGACGGCGGGGATCTTGGGCGCCGTCGCCGGCAGCATCGGCACCCGCCAAGCGATTGAAACGCTGAAACTCTTGCTCCAATCCAGCGAGGTTCTCACCCAAGCCGTGGTGCTGATCGACGCTTGGACGCTCGATCAAGACCGCGTCACAGTGAAGCGCCGACCAATCTGTCGTTTGTGTAAATAGCGCGCAACCGTACCCGCTGGCAGAGTGTCGCCAGCGGTCTGCGGGTCATTGACACCCGCACACCGCAGTCGGGAGGGAGGGGTGCCATGCCGCGCGTACCACTGCTGTTGGTTTTGCTCTGTTCGATCAGTGCCTGCGCAACACCAGAGTATCGCCAAGAATACGCGACGTGCGAACAGAAGATGGCGCGGGAAATCCCCCGGAATTTCCAAGTCGTGCCGGTGACGCGTTCGCACAGCTTCCTTGTCCCAACCGGCCGGTCAACCTGCATTCAGCGCGGCAACCGCAGCGACTGCCAGGCCGAGATGCGTACCGAGTATCAATACTACACAGCGTTCGAAACACAGGACGTCAATGAGTCCTGGCGCTGGGGTCAAACCCGGGTCTGCACGGCACAGGCCTGCCTCGCCCGGTTTGGCAACCAGCAGTGCAAAGGGGCTGGGTGACGATCAATAGCCGGCCTGACGGTCCACCAAGTTGAGGGCCGGCAGGCCCGCGCGCACGCGGCGGATGTTTTCAATCACTTGCGGGGCCGCGTGGTCGGGATCGGCCAGGCTTGCGATGTGCGGGGTGATGGTGATCTTGGGGTGGGTCCAGAACGGATGACCGTCCGGCAAGGGCTCAACAGAAAACACATCGAGCAGCGCGCTCGCCAAGTGGCCCTGGTCGAGGGCCGCCAACAGATCCGCCTCGTTCACGTGCGGCCCGCGGCCGAGGTTGATCACCATCGCGCCTGTCGGCAACGCTGCGAACAAGGTGGCACCCAGAATCCCGCGCGTGTCCGGGGTCAGCGGCAAGAGGTTGACTAGGATCTCCGCCCGGCTGAGCAGGGCCGCCAAACCCTGGTCACCGTGATAGCAGGTGACGCTGTCAATCGCCTTCGCCGATCGTGACCAACCTGCAACATCGAAGCCGAGAGCGGCCAGTCGCGCGGCCAATACACCCCCCATGCTGCCGAGGCCCAGCACCCCGACGGTGCGCTTGCGCATGGAGCGTTGGGGGCGAAACGTCCACCGTTGCTGCGCGATGTCCTGCCGGTAGACCGCCATCTCGCGATGCTGATCCACCACCGCCCAGATCGCGAACGCCACCATCTCGTCGGCCTGCAGCGGGTCGACCATGCGTGCGACCGGCAGATCTGGTGGCAGTTCGGGGTCGATCAACAATTGGTCGACCCCCGCCCCGGTGCATTGCATCAGCTTGAGGTTCGGCAGTGCTGGAAACGTGCCGGGCGGCAGACGCCAGGAGACGGCGACGTCAATGTCCGCCGGATCGCCCAAATTGGCCGGCGTGCGGATGTCGAGTGCGGGTTCGAGGCGCGCAAAGGCATCAAGCCAGCGGCTCGCAAGCATTTTACTGGTGTGAAACAATATCGCCTGTGCCATCTGCTGCTCCTGTCCCGGCGCCGGGCGGACCCTGACGGTCCTGCAACTCGAACGTCAAGTCTGGCGGCGACAGGCTTGGCAGCGCCTCGCAAACCAGTATCATCCGGGCGATGTCAGATCCTCTCGCCGCCCCGGACGTGATGGAGATCCTGCGTCGGATCGAGGATCGGCTCGAGCGTTTCGAGACCTCCTCCGGCACCCGGGCACCGGATCCGGCCCTCGACCACATGCCGGAATGGTTCGACCAGGTCGTCAACTACGATGACTTGACCGGGGTCGCCAACCGTTCGCACCTGCGCCGGCTCTTGGAACAATCGCTGGTGAATTGCGCCAAAGGCGCACCACCCGGGACCCTGCTGTTTGTCGGGCTGGAGCGGTTCCAAGACATCAATCAAACCCTCGGCCACGCACTCGGCGATGAAGTGCTGCGGATGATCGTGCGCCGGATGCAGGACCATGTCGGCGAGCGCGGCGACGTCGCGCGCTTGTCCGGTGCGGAGTTCGCGATCCTGATGCCATCGCTGATCGACCGCGACGCAGCCGCCGTGTTCGCCGAACGGCTGATCGACGACTTGCAAACCCACCCGATCAAAATCGACCGGATGTTCGAATTCGACATCGCGATCGCGGTTGGCATCGTGCGGTTTCCGGTCGATGCGCAGGGCGTGTCGGAACTGATCGCGTGCGGCGATCTTGCTCTCGCGCGCGCGCGGATCGAACCGGCCGGGCGGGTGTGGTTCTTCGAACGCCAGCAAATCGACCGAGCGGCGCAAGTGAAGCAGATCGCGATGGATCTGCGCCGCGCGCTCGAAGAAAACGAACTCGCGGTCTATTACCAAGCCAAGGTTGATCTGCGCACGGGCGAGCCGACCGGCATGGAAGCCCTGGTGCGGTGGCGCCACCCAGACCGCGGGGTGATCAGCCCGGCCGCCTTCCTGCCGGTCGCTGAACAAACCGGTCTGATTGCGCCGATCTCCGACTGGGTCACGCGCGAGGCGTGCCGGCAGACCGCGATCTGGCACAAGACCGGGCTGCCGGGCCTCAAGGTCGCGGTCAACCTCTCGTCCGTGCAGTTCCGCCGCCAAAGCGTCGTTGCCTCGATCACCGCGGCCCTGGAAGATGCCGACCTCGACCCGTCGCAGCTGGAAGTCGAGATCACCGAAGGCGTGTTGATGGGCGACAGCGAGGTGATCACCGAAACCTTCCGCTGGCTGGGGGCGGCCGGCATCAGCCTCGCGGTTGATGATTTTGGGACGGGCTATTCGTCGCTCAGCTACCTCACCCGTTTCCCGCTGGATGTCGTGAAGATCGACCAAAGCTTTGTGCGCGCGATGGAGGGCGACAAGTCGTCCGCGACCATCGTGCGCGCCGTTATTCGCCTCGCCCACCTGCTCGGCATGAAGGTGGTGGCCGAAGGGGTTGAAAACACGGCAGCCCTGATGCTGCTGCGCGATGAGCGCTGCGACCTCGGCCAGGGCTGGCTGTTCGGCAAAGCCGTGCCGGCCGATGAGTTTGAAGCAGCGGTGCGCGGGATGCTGGCGGGTTAACCCTCCTCGCCGAGCACCGGCACGAATTGCCCAGACTTCGCGGTGCGCAACACGACACCGGTCTTAAAGCTGCGGACATTCGGGTTTTCACGCACCAACCGATCCATCAACGCGTCGAAATCTTCGACGCTGTGCGCCGTGACCACCATGATGAAGTCCGCATCGCCGGTGATGTACCACGCCTGCTGCACTGCATCCTCGCGCGCGATCCAGGCGTTGAACTCAGCCAACAGGTCCGGCAGCACGCGCTCAACCCGGACTTCGACCAGCATGGTCATCGCCCGGCCAACGCGCTTGCGGTCGACCAGCGCGATATGCGCGGTGATCACGCCGTCCTCGCGCAGTTTCGTCAGCCGCCGGTGCGTTGCTGATGCCGAGAGCCCAACCTATGCCGCCAGGCGATCCAGCGGCTGCAAGCAATCGCGCTGCACGGCGGTCAGCAGCCGGCGGTCATAGGCATCGAGCATTGGGCACCTCGTGGCATATCATCCCGTAAAGCAACGGCGTTTTAAGATTTTTTCCTGATTTAGCCCGCCGAACGCAAGCTGCGTGCGCATCCTGCTGCTATCCTGCGCGCACACCGACTGCTGCCGGAGACCCGCCGTGCCCCCCGTTCTGCCCATCGACCCCGATCCCACCCGTCGCATCACTCTGGCCGGCATGGTGCGCGCGCTGGAGGCGATCGATCCGGTGTTCCTGAATTCGCCGCAGTACCCGTGCGAGCCCTTGAACGCCGCACTCGGCTGTCACGTCACCCTCAAGGCCGAGTTCTTGAACCCAATCCGCAGCTTCAAGGGCCGGGGTGCGAGCTTTCTGGTGCACGAGCTGCAGCGCCAAGATCCAGGCGACCAGCGCACGATCATTGCGGCGAGTGCGGGCAATTGGGGCCAGGCGATGGCCTACGCCTGCCGGGCGGCGGGTCGGCCGATCATCCTCTACGCCTCGGTCAACGCCAATGCGCTGAAAGTGGCGCGCATGCGGGCACTCGGCGCCGAAGTCCGGCTTATTGGCGAGGATTTCGATGCCGCCAAAACGCACGCCGAAGCGGTTGCTGCTGCCGGTGGCGGCGTGATGGTCGCCGATGGCCAGAATGTCGAAGTCAGTGAAGCCGCCGGCACGATCGCAATCGAGTTGCTGGCCGGCGGCGCGCAGTACGACGCGATCCTGGTGCCGCTCGGCAATGGTGCGCTCCTGAACGGCATGGCCCGCTGGGTCAAAGCCGCATCGCCCAGCACTGCGGTGATCGGCGTCTCAGCCGTCGGGGCGGATGCGATGGAGCAATCCTGGCGCACCGGCACCCTCGTGCGGCCGGCCCGCATCGACACGATCGCCGATGGCATTGGTGTGCGCATGCCGATCCCCGACGCGGTCACCGACATGACCGGCGTGGTCGACGATGTGCTGCTGGTCAGCGATGCGGCGATCGTGGACGCGATGCGGCTCGCCTACCAGCACGCCGGGCTGTTGATTGAACCGGCAGGTGCCGCGGGTCTCGCGGCGATCCACGCCAACCGCCAGCAGTTCAGCGGTCAGCGGGTTGCGACGGTGCTGTGTGGCAGCAACCTGACCGAAGCGCAGATCCAGCAGTGGATCGTGCAACCATGACCCTGTGTCTGCATACCCAAGAGGTGGCGCGATGACTGTTACGCCCATTACGCTGTTCGGGCATCCCGCCCTGAGAAGCAATGCCGCACCCGTGGTGCCTGGTGATCCAGATCTCCCAGCGCTGGTGCGCGACCTCAGCGATACGCTCGCCGACTTTAGGCAGCGCACCACCTGGGGACGCGCGATCTCGGCCAACCAGATCGGTGTGGCCAAGCGCGTGATCGTGATGAACCTGGGCGCCGGTCCACGGGCGATTATCAATCCGGTGATCACCTGGAGAGCGACTGACACGTTCGAACTCTGGGATGACTGCTTCAGCTTGCCGGACGTTTTGGTGCGCGTGCGGCGCCCGACCTCAATCACCGTCGAGTTCGTTGATGAGCATTTCACGCCCCAGCGGCTGGAGCACCTCGACCCGTCGGTCACGGAACTGTTGGCTCATGAAATCGACCATCTGGATGGCGTGTTGATGCTCGATCGTGCGACCGACCCCCGTTTGGTGATTGCCCGCACGATGCGGGACATTGCGGCAACCGAGCTGCCCGCTGCTTAAGGCACCAAAACCGGTCCGGAATCGCATCGCAGGGCTTTGCCGTCACGCCGGAACCCACTAGGGTCGCGCGTCGGACCGGAGGGTATGATGAGCACGGAATCGGAACGAGGATCACAACGCCTGCCTGTTAAGGTGCGCGCCGCGATTGTTGACGCGGGCGAGCAACGGCCAGGGCATCTGTCGGACTTGTCGGGCAGCGGCTGCCAATTGCGCTTTGAACAGCCGGGGTCTGCTGACAGCCCAGCGATCGGCACGGTGGTGACCCTGGTGCTGCCTGGCGTTGGCGATCTGCCGGCTGAGGTGATTGGCCTCACGGCGGTCTTCGTGCGCTTGCGCTTCGGATCGCTGCCAGCGGATGTGACGACCCGGCTCACCACCTTCCTCGGCGATTTGAAAGCGACGACCTTCGACACCTACGAAGACTGGCACTAAGCCCATGAGTGATCTCGCCTCTCTGTTGCATGACGTGGTGGCGCGCGCGCGCAGCGCCGGGGCTGACGCGGCCGATGCCATGCTGGTCGAAGGCACGTCGCTGTCGGTCGGCTGGCGGCTCGGTAAGACCGAGAAGGTTGAACGCTCCGAAGGCCGTGACCTTGGACTGCGCGTGTTCATCGGCCAGCACCAGGCGCTGGTGTCGTCGACCGACACGAGTGCGTCCGCAATCGCGACCCTGGTCGAGCGCGCCATCGCCATGGCGAAATCCGT
>JAAFHH010000059.1 GCA_013297545.1 Alphaproteobacteria bacterium | reverse complement strand
CTGGGGCGGCTCCACATGGATGCGTGCGGTCGCCAACACGGTCAGGCGGGTGTGCGGCTCATCGATCTGGAAATAGAGCGTTGGGTTGCCGAACGGGTCGATGCCCGGCACCCAGCGCCGTGGCGGCGGGTCGATGTCGATCCGGCTTGCCTCGACGCGCTGGGCCGGGGCCGCGCGCGGCGTCAAGTGGGCGAGGTGGTGCGACAACGAGACCGTCGCCCCATAGGTGTAGACCGTGCGGTGGCGGACATCGTGGATCATGCCGCCGCCCCCGGGCGGAAATAGGTGTCGGTCAAGCGATCGGACAGGGCTGCGAGGTCGCGCCACGCCGCTGCCAGCGCATCGACGGTCAGGCTTGGGTTCAGCGCCTCAACGGGCAGCGCGTGCAGCTGGGCGATGCGGCCCGCGATGAGCCGGCGCAGCGGCGAGGGGCGGTGTTCGCGCTCGCCCCCGGGCAATTCGGCCAGCTGCGCTTCGATCGCCTGCAACTGGAACAAGACGGAGCGCGGATTGGCATCGTCCAGCACCACCAGATCGACCACCGCCGGCAGGCTGAGGCCGGTTGGGTAGCGCCAGCGGTAGGTCAATTGGCTGTCCGCGATTTCAAGCGCGGCCCCGAGGCCGGCATCGAGCGACTGGCCGGGCGCGATCAAGGTCGCCACCGTGTCGGCCATTTGCATCGCGCGCTCCAACCGCCGGCCGGTTTCCAAGAACCGCCAAGCGATGCCGCGCACCAGGTTCTCCGCCATCAAGCCTTGGATGGCAGACAGCGTTTCGAGCCAGCGGTCGAGCTTGTCGCCCAGCATCGCCGCCCCGCGCGCCGGTTCGCCCGCATCCTCCACCACACTCGCGATCAACCGGCCGAGGTCGAGGGAGACCCGGTCGCGCAAGTCGAAGGTAACCCGGCCGAGGGCTTGGACGGCCGCACCGAACTGCCCGCCGTGCCGCGCTGTCATCACGGTCGCGAGCGAGGGCAATGCCGCACTGGTTTGTAGCGGCATGCCGACGCGGGCAAGCGCGGTCAGCACTGGTGCGCGTTCCCACGTGCGATCAGCCTCTGCCAAGCGGGCGAGGGCGGCGCGCGCAAGCCGCACGCCGGCATCGGCGCGTTCGATGTAGCGGCCGGTCCAGAACAGATTGTCCGCGACCCGGCTGGAAAGATCATCGATCGCGCGGCGGATGGTGATCGGCGGGGCTTGGCGGGCGGTCGACCCCGGTGCACCGGTGCCGATCAGCCAGGCATCCTTCGCCCCGCCACCAGTCTGCATGGAGATGCCAAGATCTTCGCCGCGCGCGCCGTAGCGCACCAGGCCACCGGGCAGCACCGTCCAGCCGTCGCGGTCCTGGAGGAGGAAGCAGCGCAGCTGCATCGGCCGCGGCTCCACCCCGGTGGTGCCGAGCACCGGCACGACCGAATGCGGCATCCGGGGTTGCACCACGAAGGCGGCCGGCCGGCGCCGGACATCGTCGCCCTGGCGTTCGGTGGCCATCGCATCGAAGCCGGGTGTGGCGAAGGCCGGGCGGATCAGCTGGTCGCTGCTCGGGGTGTCGAGGCAGGCGAGCACGGCGGCCGGGTCCCACACGGTTGCGATCGAGGGCAAGATCAAGCGTTCGCCCAGCAACGCGTCGGCAATCGCGGGCAGGAACGGGTGCAGGGCCGGTGCTTCAACCACACCTGAGCCGATCGGGTTCGCCAACACGACCCGGCCGGCACGCGCTGCCTGCACGAGACCGGCGACACCGAGCTGACTGTCCGCGCGCAATTCCAGTGGATCGGAGAAATCATCGTCGAGCCGGCGCAGCAGCACATCGACCCGCCGCAGGCCAGCGAGCGTATCCAGGAACACGGTTTCGTCGCGCACCACCAGATCCTGGCCGCGCGCCAGCACGAAGCCCAGTTGCCGAGCGAGGTAGGCGTGTTCGAAGTAGGTCTCGTTATAGGGGCCGGGCGACAGCACGGCGACCGTCGGCTCGGCCGCGCGCACCAGATCGGTGCCAAGCCGGCTCAAGCGTTCAAAAAAGCCGATCATCGCCGCCGGCTTTACCTGTGCAACAGCCTGCGGGGCGGCGCGCACGGACACGATGCGGTTGGCGAGTGCGTAGCCCATGCCGGACGGTGCTTGCGTGCGATCTGCAATGCAGCGCCACTGGCCATCGGGGCCGCGCTGCAAGTCGACCGCGTAGAGGTGCAGCCAGCGCCCACCGGGCGGCGCGATCCCGGTCGCGAGCCGCTGGAACCACGGGTTGGCGTAGAGGATCTGCGGCGGCAGCACAACATTGGCGAGCAGCCGCTGCGGCCCATAGCAATCAGCCAGCAGCGCTTCCATCAGCCGGGCGCGCTGGATGAGGCCGGCTTCGAGCTGGTGCCATTCCCGCGCATCGATCGCGAAGGGCAGCGGATCGAAGGTCCACGGCCGCTGATCATCGCCGCGGCCATAGACCGTGTAGCTGACCCCGAGGTCGCGGATCAGACGGCGCGCTTCGATCTGGCACTGGGCGAGGGCCGCGAGGTCGCCCAGCTCCGTCGTCTGACCGATTGCCGCCCAGACGGGCCGGGCATCAGGTGTGCCAACCTCGTCATAGCCCGGGCCATTGGCGCGCCAGACCGCGTGCCACGGCACGGTCGGTGTGCGAATGTCCCGGTCTTGGCTAAGCGGCATCACCCCCAACGCAGGTCAAGGGTGGAGGGGCAGGCCGGGTTGGTCGGCTCCGGTGCGATGGTGATCCGCCCGCCGGTGTGGCCCATGGCTTCGAAGCGGGCGAGGCGCCGGCTTTCCGCCTCGTAGGCGTTGACCGGGAAGGTCACGTGGTTGCGCCCACCGGGGTGGGCGACGTGGTAGCGACAGCCAAGGATCGCGCGCTGCGACCACCGATCGACGACATCGAAGGTCAGCGGCGCGTGCACCGGCACGGTTGGGTGCAGGGCGGATGGCGTCGCCCACGCTTTGAAGCGCACGCCCGCGACACCCTCGCCCGGAATGCCGGTCGGCTGCAGTGGCAGGGCTCGGCCGTTGCAGGTGACGGTGTGGCGTTCCGGCGTGATGCCTTGCACCAGCACTTGCACGCGCTCAACCGAACTGTCGACAAAGCGTACAGTGCCAGCGGCCCCCGGCTCTTCGCCCAGCACATGCCAGGGCTCGAGCGCGTTGCGGACTTCGAGGCGCATGCCGGAGCCCGATATCTCGCCCACCCGCGGGAAGCGGAATTCGTGGTGCGGCGCGAACCAGGCCGGATCGAGCGGCAGACCATGGCGGCCCATATCGTCCAACACGTCACGGAAGTCTTCTGCGACGAAGTAGGGCAGCAAGAACCGGTCGTGCAGCGCGGTGCCCCAGCGCACGGGAGCGTGCTGCCACGGCTGATCCCAGAACCGCGCGACCATGGCGCGCAGCAGTACCGACTGGGCGAGTGCCATTTCCGCGTGGGGCGGCATCTCGAACGCGCGCAGTTCCACCAAGCCCAAGCGCCCGGTCGCAGTGTCTGGCGAGTAGAGCTTGTCGATGCAGAATTCGGACCGGTGCGTGTTCCCCGTCGCATCAACCAGGATGTTGCGGAACACCCGGTCGACCAGCCAGGGCGGCGGGTTTGGCCCGGCCTTGGCGATTTCCCGGAACGCGATGTCGAGTTCGTAGATCTGGTCCGTGCGCGCCTCATCAATGCGCGGTGCCTGGCTGGTCGGCCCGATGAACAGGCCGGAGAACAGGAAGGACAGCGACGGGTGCGCTTGCCAATAGCCAACCAGGCTTTTCAGCACATCGGGCCGGCGCAGCAGCGGACTGTCAGCCGCCGTCGCCCCGCCGAGCGTGATGTGGTTGCCACCACCGGTGCCGACGTGCCGGCCATCAACCATGAACTTCTCGGTGCCGAGCCGGGCGAGCCGGGCTTCTTCGTAGAGGATCTTGGTGGTGTCGACCAATTCGCCCCAGTCGCCAGCCGGGAAGATGTTGACCTCGATCACGCCTGGGTCCGGCGTGACGGAGAAGGATTTTAGGCGCGGGTCGCGCGGCGGCTGGTAGCCTTCGATGAACACGGGCTGGCCAAGATCGGCCGCGACATCTTCGATCGCGGCGACCAGTTCGAGATAGGCCTCCGCGGTTTCCAGCGGCGGCATGAACACGTGCAAGTGGCCGTCGCGCGGCTCAAAACACATGGCGGTGCGCACCACGCCGGACGCGGACTCGAACGTCTGCGGTTGCTGAGATGGGGCCGGCAAGGTTGGGCGCCGGCCGACGCGCAAGGCCGCTTGACGCACCGGTTCGTGCAGATCGCGCGCTGGCGGCAGGGGGCCGCGCGGCGTGAACGGATCAGCCTCGACCATATGCGGGTAATCGGCCGGGGCAACCCACGGCAGACTGTCGAGCGGCAAGCGCAGCCCAATCGGGCTGTCACCCGGCACCAGGCGGATATCATCGCCGCGCAAGAACCACGGGCTCGACTGCCAATAGCCATCGCGCTTGGTGATCGGGAACACGTAGCCGACCACTTGGTCGAGCCCGCGATCAAACACCCGCATCAGCCGCTCGCGCTCTTCCTTTTGGGAGAGCCGGCTGTCGGCCGCCGTGACGTTGATCGGCAGCCGGCGTTCTTTCCACATGTAGTAGTAGGCATCTTCCCACGCCGGCAGCACGTGCGGGTCAACCGCTTGCAGCCGTTCGACCAGGGATGCCGCAAAGCGCAGCGCTTGGGAGGCATCCGCCCCGGTTGGCACGGCGGGATCACCAATCAGTGTCTCGTCTTGCCACACCGGCTGGCCATCGGCACGCCAGTAGTTGGTGTAGGCCCAGCGCGGCAGGCTTTCGCCCGGGTACCACTTGCCCTGGCCCCAATGCAGCAGGCCGCCCGGTCCGAAGCGACGGCGCAGGCGCTTGACCAGATCGGCCGCGCGTTCGCGCTTGTGGGGGCCAAGCGCGGTCGTGTTCCACTCCGGCGCTTCCATGTCGTCGATCGACACGAAGGTCGGCTCGCCGCCTTGGGTGAGGCGCACGTCACCAGCGCGCAGCTTGGCATCAACCTGATGACCGAACGCCTGGATGTCCGACCACACTTCCGGTGTGTAGGGCTTGGTGGTGCGCGGGCTTTCCTTGAGGCGGCTGACCTGCATGGTGAAGTCGAACACCACTTCCGCCTTGTCGCTGGCGCCGGTGATCGCGGCGGCCGTCGTCGGCTCTGGCGTGCAGGCGAGCGGGATGTGGCCTTCGCCAGCAACCAGGCCAGAGGTTGGATCGAAGCCGACCCAGCCGGCCCCCGGCAGATAGACTTCGCACCAGGCGTGCAGGTCGGTGAAGTCAATGTCCGTGCCGGACGGGCCATCGAGCGCCTTCACGTCTGGCGTCAGCTGGATCAAGTAGCCCGAGACGAAGCGGGCCGCGAGGCCGAGGTGGCGGGCGATCTGCACCATCAACCACGCGGTGTCGCGGCACGAGCCGCGGCCGAGGGTGAGGGTCTGTTCCGGCGTTTGCACGCCCGGTTCCATGCGGATGATGTAGGCGATGTCCTGCTGCAGGCGCTGATTCAGGGCGACCAGGAAATCCATCGTCCGCTTCGGGTGGCGATCGACCGAGACGATCCACTTCGCGAGCAGCGGTTCGGCCGGCAGGGGCGTGCGGAACGGGGCGAGGTCGCGCGCCAGCGCATCATCGTAGCGAAACGGGTACTGCTCCGCGATCGGATCCAGGAAGAAATCGAACGGGTTGTAGACCGACATCTCGGCGACCAGATCGACCGCGACGGTCAGTTCCGTGGTCCGTTCCGGGAACACAAAGCGGGCGAGGTAGTTGGCAAACACATCCTGCTGCCAGTTCACAAAATGGGCAGCCGGCTCAACCTTGAGCGCATAGCTCAGGATCGGGGTGCGGCAGTGCGGAGCTGGACGCAGCCGCACCACGTGCGGCGACAGGCCCACCAGCCGGTCATAGCGATAGGTTGTCTTGTGATGAAGTGCGACATGGATCGACATGTGTTGCTTACCCTCCCGCCCGCGCTCCCCTTTGCTACCGTTAGATCCCGGTCGAACGCAACCGAGCCGACAGCGGCGGCGCTTTTGGTTCGGGCAAGCAAGGCCCGTGCCGGGGGGTGGTTAGGCCGTTTGATCGGAATGGTGTCAGCGGCTACGCCAGAAGCTATACACATGATTGGTGTAATCAATAGCAGAATGGTTACGAGATCGACATATATCTTGGAGTGTGCTATAAGCTTAGAAATGGAAGTGAAATCTTGAGATCCTCGGCCGGGTCATTCGACGTACGGACGAACGACTCTTATAAGTGGTTTAGATGAATTGTAAACTATTGAATTTAAGGCAAGGTCCGGCCTGCCATTCCGGCATATGGGAGTGCAGGCAATGTTGGTCACACTCACAAACGCGAACAACACCTACGTCGACCCCATCGGGCAGTCGAACGAGATCCTAGCCCTCGACGGCAACGACACTGTGCGCGGCGAAAACGGCGACGACACCGTGCGCGGCGGCAACGGCGCTGACAGCCTGCTCGGCGGCGATGGTCTCGACTTCGTGTACGGCGACGACGGTAACGACCGCCTGTTCGGCGGCAACGGCAACGATCAGCTGTTCGGTGGCATCGGCAACGACACGCTGGCCGGCGACGCCAACAACGATACCCTCAACGGTGGTGTCGGTGCCGACAGCATGAATGGTGGTGCGAACAACGACTTGATCATCAGCGCGGACGGCCAAGACACCATCGTCACCGGCACCGGGTCGGACACGGTGGAATACAGCCTGTCCACCACCCCGCGGACGGTGACCATCACCGACTTCGCCGCGGCGACCGACACGTTCGTGATCCGCGGTGAGTATCAGCCCTACACCGTCAGCGCGTCCGGTCCGCCAACGACGGTGACCTTCGCGAACGGCGATGTGGTGGTGTTCAACACGCTCGCACCTGCAGCGTTCGCTCCAATCTTTGATCTGACATACGGGGATGTGGATGTTAACCTGACGCTTGGCAATGGAGCGGACAAAGTTACTCTTGGCACAGCGCCGGTCAGTCAGTACCTCAACACCAAAGGCGGCGATGATGTCGTGGTTTCGGCCGGCGCGCCCAATTTCGGGTTTATTCTGGGTGACGGCAATGATAGTTTGACCGTCACTGGTATGCTTGGTGGCGCTCCGTATCTGCAGGGTATCGACGTCGGTGCTGGTAACGACACCATTTCGCTTCAAGACGTCGACTCAACCGTCCAGATCGATCTCGGTGAAGGTGCCAACAGCTTGACTGTGAAGAACTTCTTGCCAGCCGGTGGGCAAAATAGTGAGGCGATCTACTCTGGTTCCGGCAACGACACCATCACGATCGGTGCGTTTACGACGCTCACGGTGGTGGATGCCGGTGGCAACAACACCATCAAGCTTGGCAATCAGTACGCACTTGCCCAGTTCGGCACGGTGACTGTGGGCGCCGGCGACGATGTCGTCGTGGCTGGCAATGTGGTGAACACGACCTTCGCGCTTGGTGACGGCGCCAACAAACTCACCGTCGGCGATGGCCTTGCCCAGGTCACGTCCGGCATCGGCAACGACACCATCTCGATGGATGCGGGCAACCAAACCATCACCACCGGTGCTGGCGCCGACAGCGTCACCACGGGCGCCGGCAACTCCTCGATCGCAACCGAGGCCGGCAACGACACAATCGCAGCGGGCGGCGGTGATGACACGCTGTCTGGTGGGGCAGACAACGATGTGCTCACCGGCGGCACCGGGGTTGATCTCTTCGTCTACGAGGTCCTCACCGGCGGTCTCGACCGGATCACCGACTACCAAAGCGGTGTCGACACGATCCAGATCGGCGGCTTCGACCCAGCGTTCTGGGGCACCGATGGCCTGGGCAACGGCACCTACACGGCCGCTGCTGGCAACGTGCTGACGGTGGTGGGCATCACCGATGCCAGCCTGATCATCTGGGCGTAGCTTAGCCTAGACACGAGCAGGCCGGCGGGCAACCGTCGGCCTGTTTCGCGTTGTCGCCCGAACACACCAAAAACCACGCCCGGCGACCCGCGGCGTGGTTTCGAGCGTACTCGAGAAGCAACGAGAGGCTAGAAGCCTTCGCGTTCCATGCGCTTGCGCAGCAGCTTGCGGTGCCGGCGCACGGCTTCTGCTTTCTCACGCGCGCGGCGCTCCGACGGCTTCTCGTAGTTCCGGCGCAGCTTCATTTCACGGAAAATGCCTTCGCGCTGCATCTTCTTTTTGAGGGCGCGCAAGGCTTGGTCGACATTGTTGTCACGGACGACGACGTTCACGGGGCTTCCTGCTCCTCTCGGGACCAATCCGGGTGGTCGAAAACAAGGCGCGTGGAATATCATGACCGCGCGGCGAAGGGAAGAGCCCGCTGCCGCTTTTGCTGGAGGATCCTCACCATGCCCGCTCGCCGCATTCTTCGTGCCGGTCACCCGTTGCTGCGCCGCATCGCAGAGCCGGTTGCCGACCCAACCGCGCCCGAGGTTGCGGCCCTGGTGCAAGACATGCTGGAAAGCCTGGAGGCGGTTGGCGGCATCGGTCTTGCTGCCCCGCAGATTGGGGTATCGAGCCGCGTTGTCATCTACTTCGTGCCGCAAGCCCGAGTGAGTGATCAGCCGGGCGATGAGGCCCAGCCGATGACCGTGCTGATCAATCCGGAATTCACCTACCACACGCCACCGGGTCCAGTGGGGGTGGAGGCGTGTCTTTCGGTGCCGGGGCTCGCGGGTATGGTGCGCCGGTCCGATCACCTGACCTGCACCTACCAGACCTTGGCCGGCGAGAGCGTCACCTTCGAGGCCTTCGGCTTCCACGCCCGCGTCCTGCAGCATGAGTGCGACCATCTGGACGGCGTGCTCTACATTGACAAGCTCGCCGATCCGACCAGCTTGGTGTTCCGCGACGAACTGACCCTGGTCGCGATGGAGGAGGCTGCTGCCCATGAGCCAAGCCACTGACGCCGCTGCGGCCGAAGCCATGCGCCAGCGCTTGCTGGATGCGATCCTGGCTGAAGTACCGTTCGAAGGCTTGAACGCCCGCGCGCTCACAGCTGCCTGCCGCAGCCTCGATCTCGATCCGGTTGAGGCCGAGATCACCTTCCCCGGTGGCGTGGCCGAGGTGGTGGATTACTGGTGCGGTGTCTGCGACCAAGCCGTGCTCGATGCCATGGCCGGGCCGGAGATATCAGAACTGAAGGTGCGCCAGCGCATCGCGTTCGGCGTGCGCACCCGCCTGATGGCTGCAGCCGAGCACCGCGAAGCCGTGCGGCGCGCCCTCGGCCTGCTCGCCTTGCCGCAGAACGCGGTGATGGGCACGCGCCTGCTCTACCGCACGGTGGATGCGATCTGGTGGGCGGCCGGCGACCGGTCGACCGACTGGAATTTCTATTCCAAGCGCGCCCTGCTGGCCGGCGTCTACTCCACCACCTTGCTGTTCTGGCTCGACGACAAGTCGGACGAGTTTGCCGACAGCTGGGCGTTCCTCGATCGCCGGATCGCCAACGTCATGCTGATCCCTGGCCGGCTCGCGAAGCTGCGCGACACGGCCGAACGGGTCACCAAGCCACTCGCCAAGTTCTGGCCGCAGAAACGACCGGTCAGCTAGGCGCTAGAGATTGGCGAGCGCACCGCCATCGACGTAGACGATCTGGCCGTTCACGAAGTCTGATGCGCGGCTCGCCAAGAACACCGCGACCGGCGCCAGTTCCTCGGGCTTGCCCCAACGGCCAGCCGGCGTGCGCCGCGTGACGAAGGCGTTGAACGCCTCGTCCTGGATCAGGGCTGCGTTCATCTCCGTGGCGAAGTAGCCGGGGCCGATGCCGTTGACCTGGATGTTGTGGGCAGCCCACTCGACCGCCATCGCCTTGGTCAGCATTTTCAAGGCACCCTTCGCCATCGTGTAGGGCGCAACGGTCGGGCGGGTGACCTCGCTCATCAGCGAGCAGATGTTGATGATCTTGCCCTGGCGGCGCTGGATCATCGTCGGTGCAATCAGCCGCGCCAGGCGGACGGCGGCCATGACATGGACATCGAACATCGTCTGCCAGGCATGATCCGGCTGGTCGACCAGGGCAGCGCGGATCTGCAGGCCGGCGTTGTTGACCAGGATATGGATCGGCTGGTCCGCCTGCAGGCGTTGGACGCTGTCGGTGAGCGCCACGGGATCGGCGACGTCGAAGGGGGCGATCTCAACCCGGTGCCCGGCGTGGGTGAGCGCGTCAGCCGCGGGTGCCAGTGTGGCTGGGTCCCGGCCGTTTAGAATCACGGCCGCACCCGCTTCAGCGAGGCCACGGGCGATCGCAAAGCCCAGCCCCCGGCTGGAGCCGGTGATGAGCGCGCGCCGGCCACTGAGATCGAACGGATGGGTCATGACGACAGGTCCCGCAAGACGAGAGTGATCGTGGACCGCGGACGCAAGCGCTACCGGTTGGCGCCCGGCACCCACAGCACGTCAAGGGCACCCTTATCATTGACCCAGCGTGAGAGCACGAACAAGTGGTCGGACAAGCGGTTCAAGTACTTCACGGCCGCGGGATTGACGGCTTCCGTGACGCTGAGCTCGGTCGTCAACCGCTCGGCCCGGCGGGTGATCGTGCGGGCGAGGTGCAGGTAGGCGGCCGCGCGTGTCCCGCCCGGCAGCACAAAGGAATTGAGCGGGGCGAGATCGGCATTCAGCCGGTCGATCTCGGCTTCCAGCCGGTCGACCTGCCCATCAGCGACGCGCAGCTTGCCGTCACCCGGATCACCCGGCCGGCAGAGATCGGCGCCCAAATCGAACAAGTCGTTCTGGATGCGCGCCAGCATTTGGTCAGCGTCGCCGGTGGTTTCCAACCGGGCGAGACCGATGGCGGCGTTCGCCTCGTCGACCGTGCCGTAGGCTTCGACGCGCAGGGCGTGTTTCGGCACCCGGTCGCCATTGCCCAAGCTGGTCTCACCCCGGTCGCCACCGCGGGTATAGATGCGCGTTAAGGTGACCATCGGGTCTAGCCGCGCGAGAACAGCATGATCAGCGCAAACACGGCCAGCGCCGCACCCTGCAGCAAGACGCGCATCTGCATCGCCTTGTTGGAGATGCGGGCACCCGCCTCGCCTTTGCGCACGAAGTGGACGATACCGAACATCAAGGCAGCCGCGGCGCCGAGCATGAACAGGACGAGGAGGACGGGGAGCAGAGTGTTCATGGCAGAAGATTTATCGCGCTCTGGGCAGTCAGACAGGTGCCAAAGCGTCGCAGGTTATCAGCACCAGCGCCAGCACGGTCAGGCCAGCGGCGACCAGCAGCGTGTCGCGCAGATGCCAGCGGATCTGCACCCGGTGGCTGGGTGGCCCCGGCAGCAGCAGGCCGCGGGCATCGAGGGCGACCGCACTGTGGCCCGCCCGGCGCACGGCACTGGCAAGCACCGCCATCGCTTCGCCCGGGCGGACCATGAAGCGGCGCAGCGGTTGGCCGGTGCGCACGGAGCGCGCGCGCCGGATGATCGCGAGGTCCTGTTCCAAGGCCGGCAGGAACTGCAACGCCGCCATCGCGGCAAACGCAAAGCGCCGGGGCAGGCGC
>JAAFHH010000058.1 GCA_013297545.1 Alphaproteobacteria bacterium | reverse complement strand
GGCAAGGCCGGCCGCAAGGGCGAGCAGAGTAAGGCGCATCGGATGCAGTCTCCTCAAGGGCGGATGCAAGGTCGAGGGGGATCGTCGACCGTCTCGCCCGGTAATGCAACAGCGAGGCCAAGGGGGCACAACCGGACGCGCGCCATCACCACAATCGGCCAGCACGAGGCACGAGAGCCTGTGGGATGTGCCCGGCAGTGACTGCAGCGCCTCGCGATGGGCGGATTGTGACCAAAAGACTGCAGTCCGGTAGAATAAAAATGACGATGTTGGCAACAGTGCGGAGGTACCAGTATAAAGTTCGGCGCAAGCGTCAGGCAAAGCCGGTCTGATCAGCGGGCGGGACTTCAGAGGGTCGTTAGTAATGCGGCATTGCTTTGTTGGTTTGCCAGACCACGAAATCCATCTGACTGCCTGGGGCGACGCCGCGTCGCCTACCATTTTGTTGATGCACGGGCTCGCGCGCAGTTGCCGGGACCATGACGAAATCGCCGCCGCCCTGGCGAGCCGCTACCACGTGCTGGCGGTGGATATGATCGGTCGCGGTGCCAGCACCTGGGCGAAACACTCTGACGACTACGGGTGGCATACCTACCTGCCCATCGTCTCCGCACTGCTAGATCAGCTGGCGGTCCAGCGCTGCGCGTGGATCGGCACCTCGATGGGCGGCGCACTCGGCATCGCTACGGCAGCAGACCCACAGCTGGCGCCCCGGATTGCGGCCCTGGTGCTCAACGACATGGGGCCAGAGGTGCCAGATGCCGCCTTCGACGCCATCTTGAGCTACGCGGGCACGCCCCCGGTGTTCGATCGCGTGAGCGAGTATGAGGACTTCCTGCGCCGGACCTATGTTGGCCGGGGCGAGATCGCAGACAGCACCTGGCGCCGCTTAAGCCTCTACGGTCATCGCCGCTGCGATGATGGGCGGATCACCGTGCACAATGATCCGCGCGTGATCGAACAGATCCGCAGCCGCAGATCTGACTACCAGCAATGGGCGGCCTATGACGGCTTGCGCCTGCCAACCCTGTGCTTGCGCGGCGCACTGTCGAAGTTGCTGCTGCCCGAAACCGCCGCTGCCATGGCACTGCGCGGCCCGCGACCTCAGGTGGTGGAAATCCCGGGCTGTGGTCATGCGCCCGGGCTCGACACCCCAGACCAGATCGGCCTGATCGAAGGTTTCTTGGCGGATTGCCTGGCACCAACGGGAGGTTGGGCGTGATCCGGCGGGGGTGCTTGCGCGCCATCACGCTGGCAGGCCTGCTGCTGGCGAGTGCTGGTGCTGCCGCGCAGACGCCGTCCGATCCGTTGCGCATGGTCTTCTTCCCGTTCCCCCCCTTCAACTACACCACCGAGCAAGGTGACGTGCGCGGCGACCTGGTCGACTTGTTTCGCCGTATGACCAACCACTTGGGCGTGGCCGCAGACATCCGCGAATTCCCGGTGGCGCGCGCCCGCGCGATGATTATCGCCGGTGAAGCCGACGTGCTGTTGACCAACAACTCGGCCGCCGAACTGCGGGGCCACATCCTCTCAAGCCCCCAACCGATCGACGAGTTGGTCACCCAGGCGTTCACCCTGGCGCCCACCTTGGTGGTGCAGTCCCAAGATGACCTGCGCGGACGGACCGTGATCCTGCAGCAGCGCTTTGCCTATGGCGGCATTCGGCAATTCATCGAGAACCCGGCAAACCGTGTCGCCTTGACTGGCGAGCCGCCCGATTCAGCGTCCGGACTGCGCATGCTGCTGGCCCGGCGCGGCGAGATCTACATTCAGTATCGCAACAAGTTCCAGGAAGCCGTCGACGAGATCAAACCGACGGCCACCATCCATGCCCACACCTTGAGTGTGATCCCGATCTACATCAACGTCTCGCAACGTCACCCGCAGGCCCAGGCCCTGCTCGACCGTCTGGTCGCAGCCCACGCCGTCGTCTCCGCTGCGTCTCAACGCCAGCCGCAACCGCGCAGTGACATCGATCCCGGTCTGCGCGGCGACGGCCGCCGCATCGGCTACGGCAGCTAAGCTTTTTTAGATTGCTGCATTGCACAAACGCGCAATGAGTGCTAGCTCCTGAGAACCAACACAAGGAGAGCGCGCATGGCTACCGTCGACTTCACCTTGCCGACTGAGTTTCGCTCGAAGTCCCTGGCGGAGTGGCGCGCCCAAGCCGCGGCCGCGCGCATCGCGTTCGCCCCATTCGGTGGCGGTCCATACTTCGGCTACGAGGTGGGTGTGATCGACGCGATGACCGAATGCGGCATCGTGCCCGACGTCTATCTGCCCGGCTGCATCGGCAATTTCATCGGCCTCTATCACCTGATGGCGATCGCCGAAGGCCGCGACCCCACCCACTACATCGAGCAGTTCGCGGGCTCGGCCTTGATGCCGGAAAAAGACTACGTGAAGGCGCCGATTGCGCCCGTGTTCACGCTGCGGGTCGCCAAATGGGCGGAAGGCTTTGCCCAGTACTACACTTCCCCCCAGGCCTGGACCAATCTGGTAGCACCAGAGTTGTTCGCCCCGATGATGCAGGCCGCCGGCGCTTACATGATGGAGCCGACTGAGCGAGCACTTGGGACCTTCGTGCGCGCGCTGGCGGTGTGGCACCCGATGACCCGGTGGTTCCTTGGCGGCTACTACTTCGCGCCGATCGGGCCGTTTGCGGAACTCTACAATCCGGCCGATCCGACGGGCTGGATCACCCCGGGGCCGAACTGGCAGACGGTCTACCAGCCCGACGCACCGCTGTTCATGATGTCGCTGCTGAAGATCGGCTCGCGCGATGTCTCGATCGCGACCAACTGCTTGGACGCGGTGCAGATTGAATCGAAGCCTAGCATCGACTGGTACCGGCGCAACCGGGCGATCGCGACGCCAACCAGCAGCTGCAAACCGTTCCAGCCGCTGGACGGCCGGCGCTTGGCGTCCGGGTCCAACCTGCCGTGGCTATCGGCCGAAACTGAAATCGATGGCGACTGGTATCGCGAGAGTGCCGTGCGCGACGCCGCCACTTTCAGCTCTGAGGCGTTGGAGCACTTGCCCAACCTGTCGCTGATGATCGCAGTCCAGATCATGGATCCGCGCCAGGGCAAAGTGCTGACCACGACCCAAGGCAACCACAACAACTATGCGACCCAAATCACCGAGCTGATCGCGACCATCGGCGACGATGACATCGCGGACGCTAAGGCGTTCTTCGACGATCGCAAGCAAGCCGTTGAGTGGATCCTGATCGAAGCCTCCGGCGAGACCCAGCCCTATTGGAGTGTCGAGAACTTCGCCAAGTGCCGCGCGATCGGCTACGCCCAAGCCCTGCCGAAGCTGCGCGACTGGGTGGAGCGCACGCGCACCACGGCCGCACCCGCTCGCCTGGTGAAGCCGGCGCCTCGGCGCCCGCGCGCCGCCGAGTAGCTGACTATGCGGCCGGGGGCAGCGCGATCGCTGCCCCCGGGTCGGTTGCATGCTTGTCGAGATCCAGGCGCAACCAGAGCGCTGTGATCGATTGTTCGATCGCCGCGTCAAACATCTCTTTCTGTTCCTGAAAGTAATCAAAAAAGCCACGCCGCAGCTTCACCTCGATCGGATAGAGATCGATGTGGTGATAGAGGTCCTGGTTCAAATCACCATGCGCGATGGCGCGGTTGATGAAGTTGATAAAGTGCGATTGCTGCATATAGGAACTGTCAAACCACAGCTTGGTCTCCAAGTCTTGAAGCTCCAGCGCGGTTGCCGGTAGGTCGCCCTTCCATTCGAACCGACGCGGGCGGGCCAAGATGATCAAATCCGCTGACACCAATTCATTCAGCATGAACTGCCGGACATAAGCACCGTCGATGCGCTTTTGGCCGTCAAAGCCATACCGGGTGAGCCACAGCGCATCGCGGATCATTTTCGCCGTGATCTTCTTCGGTAGCGCCAGCGGCAGCGACTTGAAGCTGGAACGCTTCATCGGATCGCCAGTCTCTGGCTCCCGTTCGCTCTCTTCGGTGTTGTGTTCGGGGTGGCCGTAGCGGCACCACACCTCGTAGGCTGCTTGGTTCATGTGCACGAATTCAACCCCGCGCTTGGGTGCGTAGCTGTTGAAGAACAGCGGCTTGTCCCAGGCGTTGAACACCTCGGCCATCTCTTCGAAGTCTTGGTCGGTGCGGGTCGGCACCCAGACCTGTGCTGGGATCAAACGCGCCATCCAGTCCTTCGCGGTCATCGGCGGCGGCAACGCCATGAGACGCTGCCAGTACTCGGTCGTCGCGGTGCGGAACACACCGCTCAAGCCTTGAGACATCACCGCACCCCAGCCGGCCTCTGGCGTCGAGGCACTGCTGCGCGCGGACTCGCGAATAGCCTGGTCGATCTCATCGCGCAGGTTGGCGCCAGCGAGATAGCGCCAGGTCCAATGGATCATGCCGGAGGTGCACGAAATCAGATCGGGTTCAACGCCGCTCTCGCGCGCAGCGGTCAGGAACCCCGCGCCGAACGCGTTGGCTCCGGCGAGGCCTCCAAGGGCGAATGCAATCTTTCGGCTAGGCAGTGACGTGGTGAGATCAGGCACGAGATCATCCAATGCAGGCAGCAGGCGTAACGGCAGTGCTTAGCTGGCCTCTGTTACAGAATGTTGAGCATGCCCAGGAAAGTTACGCGCGGATGCGACCGAACCCGCCCTGCTGGCCTGCGCTGGGTTTGCACGTTGTCGGTGTGCCGCCCTCTCATAGGGTAGCGCTACAATGTCGTTAAAGTTTCATACTCTAGGGCCGAAACTCCAGCTAGATAGATGCAGGCAGAACTACGGCACGACGCGTTCATGTCTGGCACTGCGCTATGAGTGTGCTGGGGCCATTCCACATTGGCTTCAGTGTGCTGAGAAGTAGTGGCACGACGGCACTGGCTCACGTGGTCGCGCCAAGGCACCATTGACTGTGGGAAGGTTAGCCATGATCAGACGTCACCGTTTGTTTGGTTGGTTGGTGGCCGCACTTGGGATGATAGCGACCATCCCGCATGCAGCGGCGCAAGCGCCAAGTCCACTCAAGCTCGTGTTCTTTAACTTCGCACCGTTTTATTCGGTTGAAGGCAATCAGCCGCCGACTGGGATCTACATCGATCTGTTCCGTGCGATGGCCGAGCGCGCTGGATTCCGACCCGAGGTGCAGGAACTGCCAACCGCTCGGGCACGCGCTGCCTTGGTCGATGGCTCGGCCGACGTGATGCTGACCAACAACACCGCACCCGAACTGCAGGGACGCATCGTGTCGAGCCCGCAGCCGATCGATCGCCTGATCACCGAAGCCTTCTCGATCGGCACTGATCCAGGCATCCGCGCGCCTGCCGATCTGACCGGCAAGTCGATCGTGATGCAGACGCGGTTTTCCTACGGCGGCCTGCGCACCTTCGTGGACGCACCAGCCAACGGCGTCACCCTGGCAGGCGAAGCCCCGAACCCGGCGGCGGGTTTGCGCATGCTGATCGCCGGGCGCGCGCCAATCTACATCCAGTACCGCAACCTGTTCGAAGACGCCGTGCGCGAAGTGCGGCCGACCGTGCAGATCCGGCGCTCCACCATCAACGAGATCCCGGTGTTCATCAACGTCACCCGCGCACGCCCTGATGCGCAGGCCGTGCTGGATCGCCTGATCACCGCCCTCGATGATCTGCGCAAAGAAGGCCGCTTCACCCCGACCAGCTAACCGGTCACCCGCGGATCTGGGCGAGGTCGAAGGCTTCGATCTCGCCCAGCAATTGGGCGAGTTGGCGTGCCGAGTGACTGACCAACGCGGCCCCACGCCCAGCGTCAGCGTCAGTTGCGTCCCCAACCGCACCGGACGGGTGCAGGTCTTGCGTCATCCAGCCGAACCCAACCGCCCCTTCCGGCGTCAACAGGCCAGTCAACCGCTCGGAGAGGGAGGGGAACGCCCCTGCCCGGTCCATCCGCACTCGGTCCGGTGCCAAGTGCAGCAGCATGGAGGTTTCCACGCCACCGGCGTGAATGCCGTGGGTCAGTTCATGATCGCTGAACAATCCTGGCGGCAGGCCGAGCTTCCACCAAGACGCGGTGACCACGAACATCGCCTTGCGCACCCGCAGGTCCCGCGCCACCAAGTCCATGATCTGCGGCTGACCGCCGTGGGCATTCCACAACAGCAACCGTTTGACGCCGGCACGCTGAACACTTTCGGCAATCTCCGTCCACAGCGCCTGGATCGTGCTGGCCGACAGCGTGAGCGTGCCGGGAAACGCCAGATGCTCGGATGAGAGGCCAATCGCTTGGGTTGGCAGCACCAGCACCGGGGCAGCTGCCGGCAGCAGGGTCAGCGCCTCGCGCAAAATACCCTCCGCAATCGTCGTGTCGACCGATATGGGCAAGTGCGGCCCGTGCTGTTCGATCGCGGCGACCGGCAGCACCGCCACCGTGCGGTCATCGATCAGATCTGCGAAATCGCGGGTGCTGAGGTCTTGCCAATACCGGCTCGGGAACGCCATCGGAACTTCCTATCGGGTGCCCGCCATCCCAAGCAAGCTGGATGCCAGCACAGCGGCACCAGCGGCCAGATCCTCCGGCCGGGCGAATTCAGCCTCATTGTGGCTGACGCCGGCCTCGCACGGGATGAACACCATGCCGGTCGGGCACAGATCCGCCACGTAGCCCGCATCGTGGCCGGCCCCCGATGGCATCACCAGATAGGGCAAACCCAGCACCTTGGTCGCGGCTTCGACCCGGTCAATGACCGCTGGATCAAAGCGCATCGGTGCTTTGCGGTTGGTGGTGCGCACCTCTGCCGTGCACGGGCCAACCGCACCGGCGATGGTGCTGGGGATTGCATCGGCCAGCCGCGCCAAGGTGTCGGGGTCCGGGTGGCGCATATCGATCGAGAAGCGCACCAGGTTCGGCACCGTGTTCGGGCTGCCGGGGTCAACCACGAAGCGGCCGATGGTGAAGCGCAGCGTATCGTCCGGATCGGCGGTCAGCTGATAGAGGCTGCTGATCGCCGCGTGGGCCGCGCGCAAGGCATCGCGGCGCTGGCCAACCGGGCAGGTGCCGGCGTGCGCCGTCTCGCCCCGGATCGTCACTTCGAACCACGCCATGCCCTGGATGCCGGTGACGACGCCGATGCGCGCACCGGCATGTTCCAGGCGCGGGCCTTGTTCGATGTGCGCTTCGATGTAGCCAGCAAACGCGTCGCCAAAGCGGCGATCGACCGGTGCCGGCGTCGCCGCCAAGGTCGCCGCCAACGCATCGGCAAAGCGCGTGCCCGCGATGTCCGTCGTGTCCAAAAACTGCTCGATCTTGGCTGCACCCGCGTACACCATCGAGCCCATGGTGCCCGGCGCAAAGCGCCCACCTTCTTCGTTGGTCCAGGCGACCACTTCGAGCGGATGGGTGGTCGCAATGCCCGCATCATCCAGCGCTTCCAGCACCTCAAAGCCCGCCAGCACGCCGTAGATGCCATCGAACCGACCGCCGCGCGGCTGGGTGTCCATGTGGCTGCCGGTCGCTACCGGTGCGCCATCGGTGGTGCCGGCCCGGCGGATAAAGAGGTTCGCGATCGGATCCTGATGCACCGAATAGCCGCGCGCACGGGCCCAGGTGATCAACAGCTGGCGTGCTGCAATATCATCGGCCGAAAAGCACGGCCGATTGACGCCGCTGCGATCCGCCCGTGGCCCAGGGATCTGGCCGAACGCCGCCATCTCTGCATGGCGTTGCCACAACCGGTCTTGATCGATCGGAACCTTCACGCCTTGCGCCCCGGCAGCGAGATCAAACACCCCGTGAGATCCGCCCCCGTGAGGTCGACCCCGTCCAGGGTGGCGTGCGACAGGTCTGCATCTGCCAAGCGCGCCCGGATCAACTTGGCGCCGGTCAGGTTGGTCGGCAAGTGCCCCTTCGAGGCGCCACCGGTTTGCATATCCACCAGCGGCAGGGGCGAGAGGTTGGCTTCTTCAAGCTCCGCACCGGTGAAATCCGCGCCCGACAAGTCCGCCCCCTGGAAGGAGGCACCGCGCGCATCGGCCTTGGCAAAGTGCGCGCCCTTCAAGGTCGCGGCCATAAAGCGGGTGCCCAGCAAGGTCGCCCCCGTAAAATCCGCCCCCGGCACTTGGATGCAGGCGAAGTCGAGCCCGGTCAGGTCCAGGCCGCGGAAGTTCGCTTCCGGCTGCTCAAACCGCGTGCCGTCCTTGCCCTCGGAATGGAACCAGAGCAGGTGCTGCAGGTAGCGATCCTGGAAGCTCAGCTCCAGGTGATCAATCCGGGTCGCGACAAAGCTGCCGGCGGTGTTGGCATTGCGCACCCGGGTGCCGGACAGATCCGTCCCCATCAGGTTGGTGCGGGTCATCTGGGCGTTATCGAGTGTGGCATCGCGCAGCTTCGCCCCCACCAAGCTCGCCCCATCGAGCTTGGTGTTGGACAAGTTCGCGCCTTGCAGATCCGCAAACGCGAGGTCCACGCCCGACAGATCCGCCCCCGCCAGATCAACCGCGCGGGCCTTCAAGCCGACCATCGAGGCACCGGCGAGCTGGGCGCGCTGCATGTTCGCATTGTCGAGCTTGGCACCGACCAGGGTGGTGCGCAGCATTTCCTCCGCCCGGCCGGCATGCTGCGAGCGCCCGGGCGCGAGGTTCGCGTCCGACAGATCCACCCCCTGCAGATTGGCCAGCCGCAGCTTGGCGCCGCGCAGGTCACTGCGGTGCAGGATCGACCCGGTCAGCGTTGCTTGGGTGAAATCTACACAGAACAGATCGGCCGAGGTGAGGTCGCACTTCAGCACCTGCGCCTTCACCATGCTGGCACCCGCGAGCTTGATCTCGCGCATCGCCAGGCTGTTCAGCGCCACGCCATTCAGGTTTTTCCCACTCAAATCGCCGCGCTGCCCACCGGCGGTTCGGTGAACATAGCGCGCGTGCAGCGCGAGTTGGAGCTTGAGCTCCTCCGTTGGCAATGGCGGTTGCAACCCAGTCACGGGAGCGAGTAGTCATCGGTTCGCACCCGCCTGTCCAGCCCATTTCTTGCGCGAAGCTGACGCCAGCGCCCAGATCTGCACGCCCCCCTGCAAACGTCGCAACGCGGCGCCCGGCTGGCTGTGGTAGCAGAGCGGATGCACGCCGATCACGCCCTTGCTGGCAGCGGGTTCACCTGGTCTGGTGTGGTCACCGGCTGCCGGGACGCGCTGCCGTTTGTGATCGGTGCCGTGCCCTTCGGCTTCGTGGTCGGCTTGGCCGGTGCCGGTGCCGGGCTCAGCCTGGCCGAGATCGGCTTGATGTCGGCACTCGTGTTCGCCGGTGCCTCCCAGCTCGCGATCCTGGATCTGTGGTCCGACCCGCCGGCCTACATCGCAATTGCGCTGGCCGCGTTCTGGATCAACCTGCGCTTCACGATGATGAGTGCCGCCCTCTACCCCACACTCGGCCGGATTGGCGGCTGGCGGGTGTGGCTTGGCCTGTCGATCCTGGTCGACCACAGCTGGGCGCTGACCCAAACCCGCTTTCAGCGCCACCCGGTCGATGCCGGCTATTTCTTCGGCGTTGGCTTTGCAATCTGGCTCGTCTGGTTGCTGGCCACGCTTGCCGGCCACGCGTCCGGCACCTTGGTGGCGGAGCCCAAACGCTTCGGCCTCGACTTCGCCGCCACCGCCGGCTTCATCGTGCTGCTGGTGCCAATGTGGAAGAGCGTGGAGCGCGACCTCGCCCCCTGGGCGACCTCCGCGATCGTGGCCGGCGGGGCGGTGCACGTGCTTGATGGCGCCTGGCCCGTGATCCTCGGCGGGCTTGCCGGCAGTATCCTCTCCGCGGTGCGCCATGGCCGCGGTTGATCTGGAAACCCTGCTGGCGATCCTGGTGATGACCGTCGCCACCCTGGTCTGCCGCTTCGGCGGGTTCGTGGTGATGGCGCGGCTGCCGAAGAGTGCCTTCGTGGACGCGTGGTTGGCCGCGATCCCGGGGGCGATGTTTACGGCATTGATCGCCACCGCCCTGATGCGCGGCGGCTTCGCGTTCTGGATCGGGGCGGCGGTG
Organism: Alphaproteobacteria bacterium; assembly: GCA_013297545.1. GTDB lineage: Bacteria > Pseudomonadota > Alphaproteobacteria > Elsterales > Elsteraceae > RDXE01. The sequence goes on along the minus strand of JAAFHH010000058.1, from coordinate 1,530 downwards.
GTGGTGGCGATGCGGCAGACCAAGCTGCCGCTGATCGTGATCTTGCTGGCAGGATCCGGGGCGGTGGCGCTGGTGCGGTTGGTTTAGCCTACCACTGCGCCCGCTGCCCCTGCGCCAAGGTCAACGGCAGCCGATCTTCAATAACCGGCAGTTCCAGCAAATCAAACGGTGTGCGCCCAAACCGCCGCACGCCATCGGCTGCGGCTTCATCGAGCGTGTTGTACACCGCGATCAAGTCGCCGCCCGCGACCAGGGCCACCATGCCGGCGTGTTCCCGTTCGAGGATCGCGCGCACGCTGTCGAAAGCGATGGGTTCAAATTCGAGCATGGGCGGCAGCATACACTTCATGCCGGACTTTGGGAAGGGGCGCTAAGCCGCTGATTTTACAAGCTCACGGAAAGCTGCAGCGCTCGGCGGCGACGTTCAGGAAGCCGCGCGTGCCAGCGGTGAAGGTGAAGCGCCATTCGCTGTCGCCGACCACCACTTGGTGCTGGAACGGCACCCGGCCTTGGGCGTCGGACGGGCGGCCACCGGCGGCCTGGAAGCGTAAGGTCACTTGCTGGGCGGGATCATACCAGGCTTCCGGCGCGCCTTCGGCGGTGCGCACGGAGGTACCTTCGGCGAACAGGGTCACGGCTTGGTCGCCGAACTGCAGGGAATTCGGCGACGTGCGGTCGATCGGCGTGCGCACGGCGACCCGGCGCTGCAGCACGGCGTCGCACTGGCGCTGGTTTTCGATGCGCTGCAGCACGGTGGTCAGACGCTCTGCCGTCACGCCGGCGCGCAGGCGGGCTTGTAGAAGCTCGTAGAGTGGGCGGACGGAGCCGGTTGGGGTTTCCGCCTCCAAGCGCTGGCGCAAGCTGTCGATGTCCCGGGTCAGGCGGACGATTTCGGCGTCGCGTTCGCCGGCCCGGCGCTGCAGGCGCTGCTCAGACTCGCTCAGCTCCGCAATCCGGGCGTTGGCGTCGGTCATATCGACCTGGCCTTGTTCGAGCCCAAACCAGTAAACCGCGCCGAAGGTCGCAACCAGCATCAGCAGCAGGATCGCGCGCCAGAAGGCCCGACCCCGTTGCTGGCGACGCATACGGTCTTCGCGAAACCCGAAACTCACGACAGCCACGCTCCTTGTTCTTGCGGGGGTCTTGCGGGCGGGACCTTACGAGCCGGCCCGTCCGCGCTCAAGCCGCTCGACGGCAGCCCTGCCCTGCCGCCAGGATAGCGGCGTGATCCGCTGGGTGTTGCTCCTGCTTCTGATCCTGCCAGCCCCAACCCTGGCCGAGACGCGCGCCGTCGTGGTGTTCGCGGCCGTCTCGCTGCGCCCAGCACTCGAACCCCTGGCGCGCCTGCTGCCGGTGCGCACAACCATGGCCTATGGCGCCACAGCCGCGCTGGCCCGCCAGATTGAGCAGGGCGCACCCGGCGATATCTTCATCGCCGCTGACACCGATTGGATGGATTGGGCGGCGGCACGCCGGCTGATCGAGCCTGGCACCCGCCGGGATCTCGCCAGCAACCGTTTGGTGCTGGCA
>JAAFHH010000057.1 GCA_013297545.1 Alphaproteobacteria bacterium | reverse complement strand
TTTGCGGACGAGCCGCGCGTGCCGGAAGCCCTGTTCGCCCTCGACACCGTCGTGCTGCAGCCGCACCAAGCGAGTGGCACGATCGAAACCCGGGCTGCCATGGGTCAGCTGATGATCGACAACCTGGTCGCCTGGTCTGAGGGCAAACCGCTCTTGACGCCGGTGGTTTAGGTCTGCGCTCCGGCGCCTATTGGCCGAGATAGCTGAGCGTGCGTTGCGACTGAATACAGTTGCAAACTCGCATGGCGAGCGCGTACTCTCTTGTCTCGAAGCGACGCTAGAGCGGCAGGGTATGGTGACCCGGCGCGACAAACTGATCGAGCGACTAAAGAGTAAGCCGAAAGACTTCTCTTGGGATGAGCTGGTGCGGCTGCTGGACGGCCTCGGCTACCGCGAGGCAGCGCCTGGCAAAACCGACGGTTCCCGGCGGCGGTTTGTCCATGCAACAGCGCCAGCGATCGCGTTGCATAAGCCGCACCCCGGCAAGATCCTCAAGCTCTATGTCGTCGAGGCGGTTTTGGCGGTGCTGATCGAGGAGGGCCTGATATGAGCGCCACGCTGACCTACAAGGACTACATCGGCTCGATTGAATACAGTGAGCAAGACGAGGTATTGCATGGGCGCCTCGAATTCATCCGCGACTTGGTTATGTACGAAGCGGCGGATGCCAAAGGCCTGAAGCTCGCCTTTCACGAAGCGGTGGACGACTACTTGGAGCTCTGTGCGGCCGAGGGTCGCAAGCCCGATGTGCCGCTCAAAGGGAGCTTCAATGTCCGGCCCGGACGCGAACTACACCGGCGGGCAGCACTGATGGCCAAGCGCCGCGGGATCAACCTCAACACTTTGGTGAGCGATGCCCTGCGTCAACATCTCGACCGAGACGAAATCGCCGCCTGACCTCAGTGGCGAAACACCCGCAGGTCGGTGAACAGCATCGCCGCCCCGCGCACGTTGGCGGCTTTGATCACCTCGTCGTCGCGCTTGGCGCCGCCGGGCTGGATCGCGGCGGTGCAGCCGGCAGACAGGCAGGTCTCTAGCCCATCGGCGAACGGGAAGAAGGCGTCGGAGGCGACGACGGCGCCGATCGCCCGGCTGGTGGACTCGCCGGCCGCATAGCCAAGGTCGGCAGCGCGGCGGGTGGCTTGGCGGGCGGCTTCCACCCGGCTGGTCTGGCCGGACCCGATGCCGACGGTCATGCCGTCCTTCACCAACACGATGGCGTTCGACTTCGCGTGCTTGGCGATCGTGAACGCCATCAGCATGTCGCGCAGCTCAACGGCTGACGGTACCCGGTCGCTGACCAAGCGGACCGTGTCGCGGGTCGGGCGTGCGGTGTCGCGGCTTTGCACCAGCAGGCCGCCGGCCAGGGTGCGCACCAGCAGGCCCGCTGCCGTCGGGTCCGGCAGGCCGTGGGCGGCGAGCAGGCGCAGGTTGGTCTTCGGTGCCAGCACCGCCATCGCCTCGTCGGTGATCTCAGGCGCGATGATCACCTCCAAGAACAGGTCCTTCAGCCGTTCGGCCGACGCCGCATCGAGCGGGCGGTTGAAGGCAACGATGCCGCCGAAGGCGCTTTCCGGATCGCACTTGATCGCGCGTTCGGTCGCGTGCACCAGATCTTGTGCGACCGCCACGCCGCACGGGGTCGCGTGCTTGACGATCACGCAGGCCGGATCGGCGAATTCGGCGACCAGCTCGTAGGCCGCGTCCGTGTCGTTCAGGTTGTTGTAGGACAATTCCTTGCCGCCGCGCTGGGTCGCGGTTGCCACCCCTGGGCGGGCGTCGCTGAGCGCGTAGAACGCTGCGCGCTGGTGGGGGTTCTCGCCATAGCGCAGGGCTTGTTTCAAGGACCCCGCGACCAGCAGCCGTTCCGCCGGCTCTGCCCCGGTAAGGCCGGAGAACCAGTTGGCGATCGCGACGTCGTAGGCCGCCGTGCGCGCAAACGCCTTGGCGGCGAGCGCCCGGCGCCGCTCCGTCGGTACCCCGCCAGACGCGAGGTCGGCCAGCACGGACTCGTAGTCCGCCGGGTCGACGACGACGGCGACATGGCCGTGGTTCTTGGCGGCCGAGCGGATCATCGCCGGCCCGCCGATATCGATCGTCTCGATGCAGGCACTGGTGTCAGCGCCAGAGGCGACTGTGCGCTCGAACGGGTAAAGGTTGACCACCAGCAGGTCGATCGGCGCGATGCCGTGATCGGCCATGGCGGCTGCGTGGGCGGGGTCATCGCGCACGCCGAGCAGCCCGCCATGGACCTTCGGGTGCAGGGTTTTCAGTCGACCATCCATCATTTCCGGAAAGCCGGTGTGATCCGCCACTTCGATCACCGCGATCCCGGCGTCGGCCATCAGTTTGGCGGAGCCGCCGGTCGACAGGATCTCAACGCCGCGCTCGCTAAGCGCGCGCGCGAAGGGCACGAGGCCCGTCTTGTCGAAGACCGAAATCAAGGCGCGGTGGATGGTGAGCATGGAGGGTCGGTCCTGTCGGCAGGCTGTGAGCGGTGAAACGTGCGCGGGTGTAGCGCCTTCAATCGCCCCTGGCAATGTCGTGGGCTGAGCGAAAGGTTGCCGATGACATGGTCATCGTGGTAGGCGCACCCCACACTCGCTTCGAGAAGGCAGCATTCCATGGCGCGGACGTCACCCAGCTGGACCGGCGGTTATGTTACCGAGGTGGAGTACACCACCAGTTACTTCCACGAATTGGCGCCATCCCACTTGCGCTTTGCGACCTTGGTTGCAGGCCAAACCCCCACCCCGGTGGAGGGTGGGTTCGACTATTGCGAGCTCGCCTGCGGCCAGGGCCTGACCACCTTGGTGCTGGCAGCCGCCTACCCGCAGGGCCGTTTTGTCGGCATGGATTTCAACCCGGTGCAGATCAACCGGGCGCGCCAGCTGGCAGCCGAAGCCGGCCTCAAGAACGTGACGTTCATCGACGCTGCCTTCCTGGAGATGGCCGATCTGACCCTGCCGCAGTTCGACATGATCGTGCTGCACGGCATCTGGTCGTGGATCAGCGAAGAAAACCAGCAGGCGATCCTGGATTTCTTGAAGACCAAGCTGAAGCTCGGCGGCACCAGCTACGTCTCTTACAACTGCTTGCCCGGTTGGTCGGCGGCAGCACCGATGCGCGAGCTGTTGTTCGAACTGGCGAATGCGGCGTCCGGCAGCATCTTCCAGCGCTTCACCACGGCGGCTGATCAAGCCCGCGCGATGGCGGAAAAGAACGCGCTCTATTTTGCGGCCAACCCGCAGATCAAGAACCGGCTCGACGGCTTGAAGACCATGTCGCCGAACTACCTGGTGCACGAATACCTGAACCAGGAATGGCGCCCGCTCTACCACCGCAATGTCGCGGAATCGATGGCGGAAGCGCGCATGGGCTATGTCGGCTCAGCGACCTTGCAAGAGCAGCTGCCAGACATCTCCCTGCCGCCGGCGGCGCGGGAAATGCTCGCGACCGTCCCGCAGCCGGCGATGCGCGAGACCATGAAGGATTTCTGGCTGAACGCGCAGTTCCGCCGGGACATCTACGGCCGCGGCGTGGTGCCGATTGCCGTTGGGGAGCAAACCCAGCGGGCGCACGCACTGCGCTACGCCCTGCGCATGCCGCTCGCCAAGTGCCCGCTCAAGGTCAAGCTGCCGATCGGAGAGATCGAGCTGCGCGAGGCGATCTACCAGCCGATCCTCAATCGCTTGGCCGAAGGCCCGACCACGCTCGCCGAAATCTTGAAGCTGCCGGCGATGGCGACTGTGCGCCCACAAGAAGCAACTGCGGCGATCGGCGTGTTGGCGGCGATCAACTACGTGTTCCCAGCGGTGTCGGAAGCCGAGCAGGCGGCCGCCCTGCCGGGGGTCGCTGCCTTGAACAAGGTGCTGCTGCGCCGGGTGCTAGAGGGCCGTGGCACGTCGGTGCTGGCAGCCGCTGCGATTGGCTCTGGCGTCACGATCGACGCGCTCGACCTCATGCTGCTCGCCATGATGGACCAGGGGCAGACCGACGCGGCCAATGGCGCGTTCCAGCTGCTGAAGGCGAACGGCCGCAAGGTCGTGAAGGAAGGCAAAGAACTCGCAACCGACGAGGAAAACCTGGCCGAACTGCGCAGCGTGGAAGTGTCGTTGCGGGCCGACCGCTTGCCGTTGCTGCGGATGCTTGGGATCGGGGTCTAGACCCCGATCGTGCTTGGGCTTAGCTGAGGGGGCGCCCCTCAGCGAAGCCGAAGTTCAAGTAGTGATCGAGCGGGTTCACCCCGGCCAAGCGCAGGTCGGGGTTGGCATTCAGGTAGGTGAACGCGTTGAACTCGGGTGAGGCTTGCCGGCCTTCGCGCCAACCGCTGCCGAGGTAGTGGGCGAGCGGGTCGATCCCAGCCGCCGCGATATCGCGGTTTACGGCGAGGTAGGCGCTGGTATCGAAGAACGCATTCGGATCACGCCCCTCGCGCCAGCCATTGCTGGCCCAGTGCGCGAATGCCCGATCCGCCAAGCTACCGGGACCCGCAGCGATGGCAACCGCGACATCCGGATTGGTCAAAAGATAGAAGCGGGCATCGAAGCCGGCACGGATGCCCTCAGGCTGGATTGCGCCAAGCGACACGGTGCCATTGCTGAAACGGACTTGTTCGATGTCGATCAACAAGTCCCGGCCATCGAGCGGCGTGCCCGGCAACACCAGGATCGTCGCGATGTTGTGTTCCACCACGGCAAAGCGGCCGACCACCGTGATGCGATATTGCTGGGAATTGTAGGTGAACACCGCCGTGTCGATGCCAGCGCTACCCACCAGGGTGTCGTTGCCAGGCCCGCCGCGCAGGATGGAAGACTGTAGGGTTTCCCCTGGGGTGAGCGACATAACCGACCTCAAGCATTCGCGGGTGATCCGCGCTTGAAGAGATTTATGTCACAGAAACCCACGCTACCGCAAGCCGCCTTCCGGTCGCACCCGGGACTAGGGCTGAAACGGCCGGGGCGTCACCCCAAGGACTGCGTGCATCCGTGCTGCATCGCCGGTCTGATCGAAGCTCTGGCGCGCGGCTTCAGCCGACCAGCGGCCGAGCTGCTTGACGATCAGGTCTGGGATTGGCAGCAGCAGCCGGCCAGGTGCGAGCCGCCGATAGGCCTGCCATTGGCTGATCGGCGCTGGCCCAACCAAGTCGATGGCGGCGACCCCTAGGGGCCAGCGGGCGAGCGCGGCGATGAAGCAGGCCGCTGCGTCATCCAAGTGGATCGGCTGCACCTGCCGGCTAGGGGCTGGGACCACTGGCCATCGGCTTAGCCAGCGGGTCATGGGATCGTCACCATCGCCATAGAGCACGGCCGGGTGCAGCATCACGCCCCTAACACTGCTGACGGCGTGTTCGGCATGGACCACCCGGTCCCGGTCTGCGTGGCCGGCTGGCAGCAGATGGCGCAGGCTGCCGACGGCGATCAACGGCGCGGCTGCGGGTGTGGCGGCAGCCAGGATATCAGTGATCTCAATCGGGCCGGCGTTGATCACCGCCGTCATGCCCTGCAGGGTTGGGGTCAAGCCCGCTTGATCGTACCCGTCGATCACGAGATCGGGTGTCGCGGCGCCAGCCTTGCCACGGCTGATGGCAATAACGCGAGCGCCCTCAGCGCGCAGGCCATGGACAATGCGGTGGCCCAGCCGGCCAGTCCCGCCAATCACGGCGACGGTGTGCGCGGCCAAACTCATGCGGTGTGTGCTGCAGCGCGTCTCATACTGCCGGCTACTCCTTAGGATTGCGGGGGTGGTGAGTGTTGTCATCGCCCGGTCATCGTGGCAATCACTCTGCTCGCGCGCGGACAAGCGCATGTGCCACTGGCAGAGCCTAGGGTCAACACACCATGGATGGAGGCCGCACCGCCCCGGACGCTGTTGCGCCCGCGGCGAGGATCACGGCGGTGATCGTAACCTACCGTCCCGGTGCGGCCGTCCAGGCGGTGGTGGCCGCGATCCGCCCGCAGGTGGCCCACGTCGTGGTGGTCGACAATGGCGGCGATGCCGAGACGCTGGACGTGCTGGCAGACCTTGGCGTTGAGGTGCTGGCGAACGATAGCAACCGTGGCCTCGCCGCCGCCCAGAACCAAGGGATCGAGGTTGCCCGCGCACAGGGTGCCAGCGCCGTGCTGCTGCTCGATCACGACAGTGTGGCGGCTCCGGATCTGGTGCAGCGCCTGGCGGTAGCACTCGGCCCCGGCATCGGCTGTGCGGCGGCCGACCTTGACCTTGGCGTCGCGGGACGGACAGCGCGCTACTTGCCAGCGGGGCGCTGGTGCTGGCGGCGGGTCACGATCGATCAGCTCGCTGGCCGCCCGGTTGCCTTTGCGATCGCGTCGGGCTCGCTCATCACCCTGCCGGCCCTGACAGCCGCCGGACCGATGCGCGACGCGTTCGGGATCGACTATGTCGACGTCGCATTCTGCTTTCAGCTGGCCGATGCGGGTTTTGCGACTGTCGTGGTACCCGGTGCGCGGCTCAGCCACCGGCTGGGTGAGCCGACCCGGCGCCTCGGTGTCTCGGTCACCAACCACGGGCCAGCCCGGCGGTTCACGATCTGGCGCAACCGTACGGTTCTGTGGCGGGAACAGTGGCGCCGGCGGCCCGGCTGGGTGCTGTTCGACGTCGCAGCCGGGCTGGCCGACCTCGCCCGCATCGCGCTCTTGGAAGACGACCGGTGGGCGAAGCTCAATGCTGCCTGGCGCGGGCTCAGCCAACCACGTAGTTGAACACCGCATCGACCGGCTCGACCCCGATGCCGACGCCGGTTGGCACGGTGTAGAAGCCGTTGGCGCAGGCCATGTCGCCGGTGGTGTAGGCGAGGTTCTTGTCGAAGATGGAGTGCTGGTATTCGTGATAGGGCACGCGCTGCAGCGCGCTGGTTGCCTGTAGGCTGGCGGCCATGAACACGCCGATGCCGATCGAGGCGTGCGGGATCGTGTCGATGTGGAACGCGTGCGCCATGCGGCCGATGTGCAGAAACTCCGTCACCCCGGTGTGGCCGATTTCCGGCTGGATCACGCTCATAGCGCGCCGTTCAAAGCGCGGCCGGTATTCGAAGGAGGTCCGCCATTCCTCGCCGAGCGCCAAGGGCACGCCGATGCCGCGCGCGACCAGCACTTGGCCGTCCAGGTCCTCTGGCTGGCAGGGGGCCTCAGCGAAGTAGAGGTCGTAGGTCTCAAGGCGGCGAATGAGCCGGATCGCCTCGCCAGAGGTGAACTTCCAGTGCAGATCGACGCACAGATGAATGCCGGGGCCGACGGCTTCGCGTAAGGCCGCCATCTCGGCGACGATGCCATCGTCCGACATGGCAGCGGCGAACTTGATGCCCTTGAAGCCTTTCGCGACCCATTCGACGGCAAGATCGCAGCGTTCTTGCAAGGTCGCCTTCGGCAGTCCGGAGACATAGGCCGGCAACCGGTCGTGCCGGCGCCCACCCAGCAGGGTGGAGATCGGCTGGCCCAGCGCCTTGCCGAACAGATCCCAGATCGCGATGTCGAGGCCGGCCAGCGCGTCGACGTAAAAGCCACCGAAGAAGCCTCGCACGCGCATCAAGTCGTAGAGGTCTTCGTGGATCACCACGGGCTGGCCTGGGTCCCGGCCGATCAGCACCGGGCCCAGCAGCTCGTTGATGATCGCGGTGACCGCTTGCGGGGCTGCGACACCATAGGTTTCGCCCCAACCGACCCGCCCGCTCTCACCAGTGATTTTCACCAACACCGACATGTCGGTCGACGGGTAGATCGACCGGTTACCGTGGCGGATGATGTAGCCCTTGGCGTTGATCGTCTCGCCCGGCCGCAACGGGCCGAGGTAGGGGACATCGCGCGGGATCGAGATGATGAAGGCTTCGACCGACCGGATGGCGTCAACAGCTGGCATGGCGCACTCGCTAGGTGGGGGCTGGCATCAAGGGGACGGCTTGGCGCAGGTCGCCCAGCAGCACGGCGATATCGGTCAAGTCATCACCGTCCGGCACCGGCCCCTTGGCGCGGGCGTGGGTCAGCGCCAGCACACCGCGGTGCAGCAGCACTTCTTTGGTCAAGCGCACCCGGAACACCGCCTGCGCGGTCAGCAGCGGCAGTGCGGCTGCGTAGAGCCGCCGCGCTTCCGGCTGATTGCCGCGGACCCAGGCCCGCCACAGTGCCACATGGACATCGGCCAGCTCGAGGGCTGGCATGGTGCCCGCAGCACCGCGCCGCAGTTCATCGATCAGATAGCGCGCGCCCGCCCCGCCATAGATGCCATCGAGCGCGTCGCCGGACGCTGCCCGAATGCGGCTGATGTGCTGCCCGCACGGCAAGGTCTCTTCCTTGACAAAGCGCACGCCCGGCACCGCTTTGGCGATGGCGGCGACAGCCTCTGGCGAGAGGCCGGCACCATTGGGCGCCGGCGCGTTCTGCAACATGATCGGCAGCCCGGCCTGGTCCGCGACCGCGTGGTAGAACGCGATGTGTTTGTCGATGTCTTGGCCGAGGCCGGGTGGCGCCATCACCATGGCGGCCACTGCACCAGCCCCCTTGCCTTCGCGGGCGCGGGCGGCTGAGCGCGTGGGATCAGCATCGCTCGCCCCCACGATCAGCGGCACGCGGCCGGCGACCGTGCGGCCGAGTTCCGACACCAGCGCCGCGCGCTCTTCGGGGGCGAGCGTTTCGACCTCGCTCGCCATACCCGGAAACACCAAGCCATCGACGCCCGCGGCGAGGGCAAAACCCACCAGCTTGCGGAACGCCGCGTGATCGACAGCGCCGCTGTCATCGAACGGGGTGGGGACGACGGGGAAGACGCCGTTAAGAGCAGTCATTTCACAGATCCTTGGGTGACACCCTGGATGAACCAGCGCTGCAGCACGGCGAATGCGAGAACGACGGGCAGGGAGGCGACCAGGGACGCGGCCATCGCCCCACCCCAGTCTGCGTTGGTTTCGTTGAGGTAGGAGAGCAAGAGGCCCGGCCCGATCGTGCGCTTGCTCTCCGAGACGATCAGGGTCAGCGAATAGAGCAGGTCGTTCCACGACCACATGAAGCCGTAGAGGAACACGGTCACCAGCGCCGGGATCGAGACCGGCAGCACGATGGTGTGGAAGATCCGGATCTCGCTCGCCCCATCGGCGCGGGCGGCTTCGATCATCTCTTCCGGCACTTGGCTGAAGTACGAGTAGAGCATGTAGGTCGACACCGGCAGCGCGAACACGATGTAGGCGAGGATCAAGCCGCCGTGGCTGTCCAAGAGGCCAAGATCGACCCACAGCGGGTAGATGCTGATCAGCAAAAGCCCAAACGGAAACGCCTGGGCTGACAGCAAGATCAGCATCACCATCCGCCGGCCCTTGTAGCGGAACTTGGCGAACGAGTAGCCGGCATACATCGCGAGCACGGTGTTAAGCAGAGCCGACGCACCAGACACGGTCAGGCTGTTTTGCAGCTGGACACCCAATTGCCCACGGGTAAACGCGGTCTCCGCGTGCATCAGGGTCGGTGCACTCGGCCACAGGGTTGGGATGATGCGGTAAAGCTCGGCGTTCGGCTTGAGCGCCGAGATCACCAGCCAGTAGATCGGGAAGAACAAGAACGCCCCGACCAGCACGAGGGCGAGGCCGAAGACCGTGCGCGCGAGGGGAGAGCTGAGGTCGAGCATCTATACCCCCCGGAGCAGATGGCGAAGATAGAAGTATGCGGGCGGCAGAATGGTCGCGAGCCACAGCACGCCAAGGGCGGACGCCATGCCAATGTCCCATTGGTCAAACGCGCGGCGATAGACTTCGACCGACAAGACCGTGGTCGCGCGCACCGGCCCGCCACCGGTCAGCGCATAGATCGTGTCGAACTGCTGCAGATTGCCGATCACGCCGAGTACGATGACCACCAGCAGCACCGGCTTCAGGTGCGGCAGGATGTGATCGCGCAGGATCGCCCAGTTGCCAGCACCATCACAGCGCGCGGCGTCGACCTGGTCGCGGTCCATGCTCTGCAAGCCGGCCAAGAAGAACGACATGAACAGCGGGATCGACAGCCACACCTTGGTGATGATCACGGCCGCCATCGCACCCGTGCTGGTCGACAGCCACGCGGTTGGGAACTCGATCACGCCGAGTTCCAGCAAGGCCGCGTTCAAGACACCGTAGCGGCTGTTGAAAACCCACCCCCAGATGAACGCACTCACAGTCGAGGGCAGCACCCAGGGCAGCAAGGAGAAGGCGCGCAGCGCCGTGCGGCCTTTGAAATTCTGGTTCAGCAAGATCGCCCAGCCGAGACCCAGCAGCACAGTGCCGCTGGTCGCCGCCACCACATAGATCGCGGTGGTGATAAAGGCGCCCAAGATCTCTGGTGCCGCCAGCAAGGCTTGGAAGTTGGCAAAGCCGATGAACTGCGGTTCGGTCACCAGATCGTAGCGCGTGAACGCGTAGCTGAGTGCCCGCACGAACGGCACGGCGATCACGGCTGTGAACGCGACGAGGGCCGGCAAGAGGAACAGCCAGCCGATCCGGCGTTCCCCTGCCTTCAACCCGCCGGAGCGGGCGTGGGCGGACACCCGCACGGTGCCCGCCGCCCCAGCTGCTGTGGAGGCGTTAGCCGCCACGACGTGCCATCGACACGGTCATGCGTTGCGCCATCGCTGTGATCGCGGCATCAGACGTCTTCTGGCCGAGCAGCGCTGCCTGGGTTTCTTCCGACAGGATGGTCGACAGTTCCGGCGCGTTCGACCACACGCCGATTTCGTGCATGCGCGGCACGGCGGCGGCCGTTGCCCAATCGCGGTAGAAGGCATCGCCCTGCACCACGGGGGAGGCTTGGCCGGTCTTGGTCGCCGGCAAGGCCGACAAGGCTGGCGGGAAGGTGGTCTGCGCTGCATCGGACAACAGGAACCGGAGCCACTGGGCACCCGGCGCATCGGCACTCGCCGTCATCGGACCGCGGAACGCCATCACGGCGTGGCCCCACATGATCGAGTGCGAGGTGTCCCCCGCCTTCAGGACCGGCATCTTCATCGGCAGCACGAAGGCATCCGCCGCCGGCCCGCGGCCGGAGAAGGAGCGGGCGAACCCACGGGCCTGCGGCGGGTCGATGTAGAACGCAGCCGCCCCCTGGCCGAACAGGCGGCGCGAGTCCGGCCGGTCGAGTTCGGGCGCGATCAAGCGGTTGCGCATCATGTCGACCAGATAGGCAAGGGCTGCGCGCGCTTCTGGGCTGTCGACCTTCACGACACCCTCTTCATCGATCAGGCGCCCGCCATGGGCCCAGACCATCAAGGTGACGTCGAGTGGGATCGAATTGACGTTCTTGGTTGCCATCGCGAACGGCACCACATTCGGCACCCGGTCGCGCACTTGAATGCAGGCGGCACGGAATTCAGCGAGCGTGGTCGGCACTTGGGCGATGCCGGCCTTTTCCATCACTTCCTTGTTCGCCACCATGCCAACCGAGCCGGTGATCAGCGGCAGAGCCACGGTCTTGCCCTTGATCTGACCCATCGCCAGCACTTCCGGCGCCATCGCGGCTTCCAGGGTGGCGCGGCCGAGCAGCTGGTCCAGGTCGACGACTTCCGGCATCTGGGCCAGTGCTGGCACCCAGCGCTCAGAGACCTGCGCAGTCACCGGC
>JAAFHH010000563.1:1228-2523 GCA_013297545.1 Alphaproteobacteria bacterium | reverse complement strand
CGTGGCGGCAGCGCGCGGGAAGAACCGGCGCTGGGTGCGGGTGATGCGAAAGCGGGTCGGGCAGTGCGGATCCGGGCAGGCAACCTCCGCATCGGTCGCCATCCAGTCGACCGGATCACAGTCGCGCTGCTTGGCGGCGAGCAGGGGCAGGATCGCCGCCAGTGAGTACATCGAAAACCCCTGGTCCGGGGGAAAGCGCAGCACCTCGCCCTCGACCAGGAAATAGTCGCCAGGCGCGCCGTTGCACCAGATCGTGGCCCCCTCGGGTGCCACAATCTCGACCTTCAGATCCCACAGATAAAAGCCGGGTTCCGCCATGGGTCAGGCAACCCCAACCGTGATCGTGCAGGCGCCCGCCTGGCGGATCGCCTGGCAGCCGGTGCGCAGCGCCGCCAGATCCGCAGCCAGCACGCGTGCGGCGAGCGAGCCCGGAAACCAGCCAATCGGAAACAGCATCCGCCCGCCTGGGCCATAGAACAGGCCGATGTCGTAGACCGGATCGGGATTGCCACCCCAAACCAGGCGCGGCAAGTAGGCGACGATCACGTCGCCCGCAGCGGGGTTGAGGGTGGCACTTTCGAGCGGCAGCGGCCGGCCGGCCCAGCTGGCCGGCACGTGCGCGGTTGGCACTGGGCAGGAGATTTCCGGGCCGGTCCACATCGCGTGGATCGATGGAATCGTCACCCCACCCGTGGCGCAGGCCTGCAGGAAGTCTGCATTGTCCGGCGCGGTTGCGGGCAGCAGTTCGGCACGGACATCGAGGCCGGACTTCGGCTCGGTAAAGCGGATCAGGGGCATTGGGCACTCCACCACGGGTCTGGGTCGCAAGAAACCTGGAAACCGCGGGTCCGGCAATGGTAATCGAGGGGCGGGGGGACGGATGCTCGAACTGGACCAAGTCGTGAAGGTGTTTGGCGGGTTCCGCGCCGTCGACGGGGTCTCCTGCACCATATCTGCCGGTGGCATCACCGGATTGATCGGCCCGAATGGTGCCGGCAAGACCACCACCTTCAATCTGATCGCCGGCGCGTTGCCGCCAACCTCCGGCGTGATTCGCTTTGAAGGCGCACCGATCGAGCAGCTGGAGCCGCACCGGCGCGCGGCGCTGGGCATCGGGCGCACCTTCCAGATCCCCAAACCATTCGCTGAGATGACCGTGCTCGAAAACGTCATGACGGCCGCAAACGGCCAGGCGGGCGAAGTGTTCTGGCGCAACTGGCTGCCCTCGCGCCGGATCAGCGCGGAGGAACGGCGGCTGGCGGAACGCGCGCGTGAGCTCATCGATTTCGTCGGCC
>JAAFHH010000563.1:0-1218 GCA_013297545.1 Alphaproteobacteria bacterium | reverse complement strand
GCTCTCTGGCGGTCAGCGCAAGCTGTTGGAATTGGCGCGGGTGATGATGGCGGCACCGCGCCTGGTGCTGCTGGATGAACCGGGTGCCGGCGTGAACCCGACTTTGCTCGCGACCCTGATCGACAAGATCGCCGCCCTCAATGCGTCCGGCACAACGTTTCTGATCGTCGAACACAACATGGATTTGATCCGGGCACTGTGCGATCCCGTGCTGGTGATGGCCGAAGGCCGCCTGCTGATGACCGGCACGGCGGATGAGGTGCAGCGCGACCCCAGGGTGATCGACGCTTACCTCGGCGGGGTCGCGGCGTGAGCGCTGCACTTCAGATCACCGATCTGGTCGCCGGCTATGAGCCTGGCCTGCCGATCGTGCGCGGGGCGAGCTTAAGCGTCGCTGATGGCGAAATCGTCGCCATCCTCGGCCCCAATGGGGCGGGCAAATCGACCCTGGTGAAAGCGGTTGCCGGTACGGTGCCGGTGTTCGGCGGCCAGGTGCGCTTGGGCGCCCACGACATCACCGGCAAACCGGCGCACGAGCTCGCGCGCGCCGGCCTCGGCTTTGTGCCGCAGACGGAGAATGTGTTCACCACGCTGACGATTTCGGAAAACCTGGCGCTTGCTGGCTTCTTCCTGCCGCGCGCCGTGCAGCGGGAACGGATTTCGGCGATGTACGCGCTGTTCCCAGACCTCGCCGCCAAGCGCCGCACGGACGCTGGCCGCTTATCGGGCGGCCAGCGCCAGATGTTGGCGGTTGCGCGTGCTCTGGTGCCGGGGCCTGGCGTGGTGCTGCTGGACGAGCCCTCCGCCGGCCTCTCGCCGAAGCTGGTGGGCGTGGTGTTCGAAAAGCTGGCCGACATCCGCCGCACCGGCGTGACGCTGCTGATTGTCGAGCAGAACGCGCGCGCGGCCCTCGCGATTGCCGACCGCGGCATCGTATTGGTCGAAGGCGTGCCGCGCTTCGAAGGACCAGCGAAAACCCTAGCGAGCGACCCGGAGGTCGCCCGCCTGTACTTGGGTCGACGCGACAGCTAGACGCAGTGACCGTATCAGCGTTCGCCTAAGCCGCGCGGATGGTGGTGACGAAGCGATCGACTTCGCCCTTCAAACGCTCGAACTGTTCGCCGAGCGCGCGCGACTCGGATTTCACGTCGGCGGACGCGCGGCCGGTTTCGGCAACCGCGTCGGTCACTTCAACAATGTTGGTGCTGACCAGGGTGG
>JAAFHH010000562.1 GCA_013297545.1 Alphaproteobacteria bacterium | reverse complement strand
GTGCAGGCGGGCGCGCGGCAGTACACCATCAGCTTCAGCCACAACATGCTCTTGCGTGGGGTGATTCATGCGCTGTCGGCAGAGGGTTTCATCCCCGCTGCGCTCAATGCCCCGGCGAGGCCCGCCGGCTGAGTTTCGCCACGGATAGACCCGCATCGAGGCCGGGCCGAAGAGCGGGACACGTTCACCCGCCCGTCGGGCTGTGCGCTCCCCTGACCGGCACACCACGAAACAGTCCCTCCCAACGACGGTTTTCCGCACCCATCAAAACTGCGAACAAATCCACGCCGCAGGCAGATTATTCGCGCAAAAAAGCACTGGACTGATGAGAACCGTTGGCGCTCCGCCGTGCCGCTGGTGTTTTTGCGCTTGCGTTATTCGTCATGCCGCCTGTTGTCTCACCACTTGTTTTCAATGCCAATCGGCCGCCGTAGTGTTTTTTTGTACTTTTTGTGCGAAAAATAGTTTTGTTTTCCGTGGGGCTGGCGGGCCCTGCCCTGCATTTTGAGGTTCCGCGGCAAAGCGGCAGCCTTCTGGCCGGAATCAACGCGGAAAGCGAAAAATGCCAGTAGATGTACGCCAATCAACCACGCCAGCCAGCGTTGCGACGCTTGTCCCGCTGGGGCTGGAGACGAGGACACATATCCCGACCGCCGACGCCGCCGCGCACCTGTTGCGCCGCCCGCAAACAATGCGGACCTGGGCTATGACGGAGCGCGGGCCAATCCGCCCGATCCGTGTCGGGGTGAGGCTGATGTGGCCCGTGGCTGACATCCGCCGCCTCCTCGCGGGGGTGGCGTGATGATCGGCCATGGCCACGCCAAACCACTGACGCCGCGCCATCGGCGCATCCTGCTGGCGCTGCTGGCCGGCGACCAAAACCGAGAGGACATCGACCGCGTTGCCGGCGCCAGCAACGGCCCAGACGAGGTCGCTAAAATCCGTCGCACCTACGGTCTGGCCATCCCGTGCGCCCGCAAGGGGACCAAGGACCGCGACGGCCATCCCGTCCAAGTCGGCGTCTACCGCCTGGCCGACGCCGACCACGTGACCGCCCGTCGCCTGCTCGGGGGCGCGGCGTGAGTGCCGACCTCGATGCCGATCACCCGGATAGCTGGGCTCCGGGGCTGCGGTGGTCGCTCAAGACCCTGAGCGTCAAGACCGTCAGCCGTGCCGCCGCTCCTGGCGACGTGCTGCCGATCTGCCTTGCACACAACCTGCGCAGCGGAAACGAGGGGCACCGCCACCGCTCCAAGATCGACCCGGCTCGCACCCGCCACAACGAAGTGTTGCGTGGTCCCGCGTGCCCGCTGGTAGCTGGCGAGTTGGCCAAGAACGTCATGGACGAACTTGGACTGGTTCCGCCGCGCCGCGACACGATCATGGGGCTTGAGGTGGTTGTTCAGGCGCCAGACGGCGCCGACACACCCGCGTTCTGGGCCGCGTGTATGTCCTGGTTCGCGGGCCGGTACGAGCACGTCATCAGTGCCGTCGTCCACCGCGACCAGAAGCGCCCGCACGCGCACATCATCATGCTGGCCATCGCTGCCGGGAAACTGGCCGGCCACGCACTCACGTCCGGCGCCCATCGTGTGATGTCTCAGCGCAGAGACTTCATGGCGGCAGTCTTCGTTGCGCTTGGACTGCGCCCGAACAGGGTGTCGGACCCGCTGGAGAAGCTGGCGCTGTCCCCGGGCAGGGGTGCCAAGACCGCCGCTGCAGCCGCAGCCCGAGACGCCAAGCTGACCAGCCAGACCGGCGCCGACTGGAAGCGCGATGAGGCGTGCATGGCGGTTGCATCGGGTGGTGTGCATGGCGGTTCGCCACCAGAAACGGGCAACCGCCATGCACGCGAAAAAGGGCAACCGCCAATATTGCGCAGCGGCCGACCCGCACCAAGGACCGCCGATTTTTGGCGCCCATGCAGGCAGCCGGCCGCATTGACGCCGCTGCCGTCGAACTGGGCTGGGGCATGACCACATCTGCACTCGCTCAGGCCGTCATCCGCGAGCTTCAACGCCGCGAAGACCCCGCGACGGCTTCGGCCACATGGCCCCGTGTTGTTGCTGCCATCAAGACCAACCCGCGCCCGTTCGCCCGGGCACTTGGCCTGCTGCCCGCCGAGTCGCGCACGAGCCGCACCTTCCACTGAATCGAGAACTGCCATGAACCACACCATCGCCGCCGACACCTTCCCCCACACCACCGCAGCGGACTTCCGCGCTGTGCTGACTGGCACCGTGGTCCTTCCCGAACTGGAGGAACTACTCGACTGCGTACCGGTTGACCTCGACGCTTTCAACGACCGCATGGAAGGCATCGTTGCGCAGAAGGACAGTACCAGCCCAGCCGAGTCCCGCGAAGCCGTCCACGCTGCCCTGATGGCCTGCGCACTGCCGGGGCACGTCGTGGATGCCGAGTTCGCCGCGCTGATCCATCAGGCCATCGTCCTGGCAGGCAAGCTGACGCAGGCGGCTCGTGCCCGGCTGCTGGCAGCTCTCGTCGAGGCGACCCGCGCCCGTGA
>JAAFHH010000561.1 GCA_013297545.1 Alphaproteobacteria bacterium | reverse complement strand
TGGGCTTGACCTGGGGCATGGCGCACGCGCTCGCCATGCGGGCGCATGTGCGCATCGACGTGTTGATCACACGGTTGCCGCTGGCTTTGCGCCAGTGGCTGCACCTGGTGAGCCTGCTGACGTTGGGCCTGTTGATCGCGGTGCTGGCGCACGCGGCCTACGAGCTCGTCGACGAGTCGCTGCTGTTCACCGCAACCGACACCAGCGTGCTGCGCATTCCCTTGGCGCTGCCGCAGGGTCTGTGGGCGGCGGGCCTCGCGGTGTTCGCCGTGATGATCCTGGTGATGTTTGTCGAAAACCTGGCGCTCACGCTCGCCGGTCGCGGGGCGGAGGCAGAGCGCAATCTGATGCCGCGCGGCTTTCAAGACGAGGTGGCCGAAGCGCTCGACGCGGTCGGTGCCAAGGCGGACGGGGGGCCGCGGCCATGATCGCCGTTGTCTTCCTGCTGGTGCTGCTCGCGATTATGGTCGGCATGTCGATCCTGGGCGTTGGCCCGCAGACCATGGTGATCGGCGAGGTGCTGCTGCTGATCGGCCTGTTCGCGGCGTTCTTCGGCGCCGGGATCTACATCGGGGCGGCGCTCGGCGTGCTGGGTTTGATCGTCGGCTTTGCGTTCTCAGACCGGCCGTTCTGGTTGTTCCTCGGCCAGACGATCTGGAGCCCATCGTCCAGTTTCGTGCTGGTGGCCGTGCCGTTGTTTTTACTGATGGGCGAGATTCTCTTGCGCGCGGGCCTGTCGGACAAGCTCTACCGCGCGCTCAATGTCTGGCTGAACCGGCTGCCCGGCGGCTTGCTGCACACCAACATTATGGCATCCGGCGTGTTCTCCGCGATCTCAGGCTCCTCGGTCGCCACAGCCGCGACCATGGGGTCGGTAGCCCTGCCGTTCTTCAAAGACACGCGCTACGACAAGCGCATGGTGATGGGCTCGCTCGCGGCCGGCGGCGCGCTCGGCAATCTGATCCCGCCGGGCATCACCTTCATCATCTACGCGCTGATTACGGAGACATCGGTCGGCCAGCTCTACCTGGCGGCAGTGGGGCCGAGCATTCTGGTGGTCGTGCTGTTCACGCTCGTGATCCTGGCAAAAGCCAAGACCGCCGCCCCGCCCGATCCCGATGCGCCGGTGCTGCCGTTGTCGGTGAAACTGCGGGCACTGGTTGATCTGGTGCCGACCCTGCTGCTGATCCTCCTGGTGCTGGGCACGATCTACGGCGGGCTGGCGACTGCAACCGAATCCGCGGCACTCGGCGTGGTGGGTGCGATGTTCTTCGCGGCGTTGGAAAAGAAGCTCTCGTTCAAAATGCTGAACGCGTGTGCGGAGGCGACAGCGCGCAACACCGCGATGATCGGCCTGATCTTGTTCGGCGCCTATGTCTTGAACTTCGTGTTCACCAGCCTCGGCGTGCCGCAGGCGTTGGCGCAGGTGGTGGGTGAGTTGCCGCTGCCAGCGTGGGCGATTATGGCGCTGATCATCGGCTTTTACTTGGCGCTTGGCACGTTTATGGAGGGGTTCTCCATGATCATCACCACCATCCCGGTGATTTTCCCGGTGGTGATAGGGCTTGGCTACGACCCGATCTGGTTCGGCGTCATCGTCACCATGCTGGTTGAAATCGCGCTGATTAGCCCGCCCGATGGCACGGTGCTCTACGTACTGCAGGGCATGCGCAAAGACAAAGGACCGATCACCGACGTGTTCGCGGGCGTCATGCCGTTCATGACGGTCTACATCCTGGCCATCGTGCTGCTGATGGCGATGCCATCGATCGCGCTCTGGTTGCCGAAAGCCGTGGGGTAAGCCGATGAGCCTGCAGTTCCTCTGCCATGACGCGACCGGTACCCGCGAAGTCGCGGCTGACCTCCACACCCTGGTGATCGCCGGATGGGCTGGGCGCGATGAGGCGGCTCTCAAGCACCACATCGAAGAACTGGCCGCAATCGGCGTGCCGCGGCCATCGTCCGTGCCGGTGTTCTACCGCTGTGCCGCAAGCCTGATCACGCAAGCGGAGACGGTTGACGTGCTCGGCCCCGACAGCTCGGGCGAGGTGGAGCCGGTGATTGTGGCGCTTGCGGACGGGCTGTGGCTGGGTGTCGGGTCCGACCACACGGACCGCAAAGCCGAAACCGCTGGCATCGCGCTTTCCAAGCAACTCTGTCCGAAACCAGTCAGCCGCGATCTCTGGCGGCTCGAAGAGGTGGTGGCGCGCTGGGACCAGCTGGAACTCAGATCCCACGCGCTGATCGATGGGCTGCGCGTGCGCTACCAAGAGGGCACGCTCGCGAGCCTGCGCCCGCCGGCCGATCTGATCAGCCGGTGGACCGGCGGCGGTGCGCTCCAACCCGGCACGCTCATGTTCGGCGGCACCATCGGCGCAATCGGTGGCATCCGCCCGGCAGCAGCGTTCGAGATGGAGATTCGCGATCCGGTGACCGGACGCACACTGCAGCACCGCTACGCCATCAGCGTACTCCCCGTCATCGCCTAGCGCCCCTCCCCCCGCAAGCGGGGGGAGGACGGGAGGG
>JAAFHH010000560.1 GCA_013297545.1 Alphaproteobacteria bacterium | reverse complement strand
CCGGGCACACAGATCCAAGGCCGCTTGGCAGGACGACAGCACCAGCACTTGTTCGGCCTGGCAGCGCACGCCGCGCGCGGTTGCCAGATAGCTTGCAACGGCCCGGCGCAAGGGCGGCCACCCTTCCGCCGCACCATAGTGCAGCGCGCCGGCATCGAGCGTGCGCCAGGTCCGCGCCATCAGGCGGCGCCAGGTCTCCAGCGGCACGAGGTCGAGGGCGGGCTGACCCACGCGGAACGGCAGCGGGCGCTGCTCGTCCATGTGCACGCGCATCTCCGGCATCGCCGCGGCGGGCTTCGGGGCTGCTTGCAGCAGATCATCGGGCAGCACGGCGGCGACGAACGTGCCGGCGCCGACGCGGGCTTCCAGATAGCCTTCCGCGACCAACTGGTCGATCGCCGCGACCACCGTGTTGCGGCTGACGCCAAGATCGCGCGCGAGTGTGCGGGTCGATGGCAGGCGGGCCTTCGGGCGCAGCGAGCCTTCGAGGATGGCGCCGCGCAAACGGTCGAAAATCTGGCGGTGCAAGGCCGTGGTCGCCGATCGATCGGCAAACACGGCAACCACGGCACCCTCGCGTCGTTTGGCCATCGTGGCCCATCCTCCGGAGCAAAGTGGACCCCACGATGCGCCGGTCTGGCGCGCCCGTATAGATCCATTCTGGCTCAGGCCGGTGGGGCTGCTCGCCCGATCGAGATTTTGGCGACCGCCCCCGGTTCTGCCGCGGCTGGCGGCTTGCCAGGATCGACATAAGCCAAGTTCTGCTCGCGGATCTTTGCCGCAGCGTCGTCGTAGAGGAACGGCAAGGTGGCATACCGCAGGCCGCGCGTGACCGGCAATGCCTCGTGCAACAGTGAGCAGGAGAACACCACCGCCCCGCCCAAGGGGGCGACATAAACGCGGTTGCCGAATTCCGGAAACCGCAAGCCGCCGCCGTCATACTCGCCGGTGTTCAAGTTGATGGTAACCGCGAAGCGCCGGTGTGCCGTGCCGCGGGTCGTGTTGTCCCGGTGCGGGCGGAAGAAGCCCTTATCGCTGCCGTCGTAGCAGGCGACGATGTAGCGTTCGATGCGTGTGGTATGGAACTGGAACGCTTTGGCGATTTCCGGCACCAGGCAGCGCACGACACCGTCGCGCAGCACCGCGCGCAGCTCGTCGGTTTGGATTTCGCAGTCGCTGCGCCGCTTGGTGCCGTCATCGTAAAGGCCGACGGTGCGGCCATCGATCTCGCGCATGAAGCCCGATGGCGTGCCGCCGACAGCGCGGTAGTGATCGATCAGCGCGCGGCACTGGTCCGGCGCGAGGACGCGCGGCACCACCAGCACCGGCGCCGTCAGCTCGACACCCGCGTGATCGGCCGGGGCCGGCAGCTGATCGATGAGTGCCAGCAGCTGGTCGGCCCCGTCGGGGGTAACCGGAAACGTCGCGTAGATCCGCAAGGTCGGATCAAGCAGCAGCATGGCCGCGCGGTATTCGGTCGTACTGCCGGGCGGCATCGCACCGAAGCTGCGCGACAGCTTGGCGTCCGCATCGCGAAACCAGCGGATGCCGGGCAGCTTGTCCGGCTGGCGTTCATCGTCGAGCGGATCGACGGTCACCCCAAAGAACGCGATTTTCTCGCCATCGAAGCGGTGCGCGTGGGCGAACACCCGGTCCATGGTCGCCCCCACCACCGGATGCCCGGTTGAGCCGGCGAACGCCAGCACGACCCAGCGCCCGGCGACGGTGCCGAACTGGTAGTTGGGATTGGCCGCCGTCGGGGCTGTGAACCACGGGATCGGTTGGCCGGTGGCGAGGGGGTGCGCTTGGGCTTGGCTCATGGCGCGGACGATAGCGTCCCCGACAGCGCCTGCCAAACCCGCTGAGGTGTCGCAGGCATGTCAATGTGGCGAATGCCGCGATCCTTCAGCGCGTCGACCACGGCATTCATGATCGAGGGCAGCGCGCCGGCACACCCAGCCTCCCCACAGCCCTTCACGCCGAGCGGGTTGCTGGGGGTGGGCACCGAATGCAGCGCGAAGCGGAACATCGGCGCGTCATCCGCGCGCGGCAGGGCGTAGTCCATGAACGATCCAGTTTGCGGCTGGCCGCTGTCGTCGAACACCACGTGCTCCAGCAGGGCTTGGCCGAGGCCTTGGACGACGCCGCCATGGGCTTGGCCTTCAACCAGCATCGGGTTGATCACCGTGCCAAAGTCATTGACCGCGGTGTAGTCGACCAGGGCAACCACGCCGGTGTCTGGATCAATCTCCACCTCCGCGACGTGGCAGCCATTCGGGAAGGCGGACGGGCTCGCGGCGTGAATGTGCGCGACGTCGAGGCTTTGGGGCGCATCCGGCGGCAACGCCACCCCCTGGCGCAGGCGTGCTGCGAGCTCAATCAGACTGATCGAGCGGTCCGTGCCGGCAACCGTGAAGCGGCCAAGCGCGAATTCGATATCCTCGACCGCGGCCTCCAGCACATGACCGGCGAGCACGCGGCCCTTGTCGATCACCAGGGCACTCGCCTCCACCAGCGCAGTCCCAGTC
>JAAFHH010000056.1 GCA_013297545.1 Alphaproteobacteria bacterium | reverse complement strand
CATTCGTAAGCGGGGGGAGGACGGGAGGGGGGGACCAGCTGCTACCAGTCCGCGCAGTACAAAGAACAGTCCAGAAGAATACAGTCGCGTATCCCCCTTGATCCCCCCTCCCAACCTCCCCCCGCTTGCGGGGGGAGGGGCACGAAGGAGGAATACTTCCCCTACATCACGCGGATGTTGCGGAACTGCCAGGGGTCTTGGTGGTCGAGGTCTTCGTTGAACAGCCGCTCGCGGTCGGTCAGCGGCGTCCAATCGGTGTAGGCACCGACGACCGGGCCGAGGTAGGGCAGCATGATTTCCATCGCCCGCTCGAAGTCCATGTCTTCCGGCTCAACGACACCGGCGGTCGGGTTCTCGATCGCCCACACGATGCCGGCGAGCACAGCCACACAGACCTGCAGCGAGGTTGCGTTGTTGTACGGCACCAATTCCCGCGTCTCTTCGATCGAGAGCTGGCTGCCGAACCAGTAGGCACCCTTCTTGTGGCCGGCCAGCAGCACGCCGAGCTCATCAACGCCCGAGGTCACCTGGTCGACAATGAGCAGTTGCTCTTCCTGCTGGATCCAGTTCTTGCCGGCGAATTCGTGCACCGACAGCACCGCGTCATCGCACGGGTGGTAGGCGTAGTGCACGGTCGGCCGGTAGACGACCGTCTCCCCCTGTTTGACCGTCAGGTAGTCGGAGATCGTGATCGACTCGCCGTGGGTAATCAGGAAGCCGTGGAACGGGCCTTCCATCGGCGTCCAGGTGCGCACGCGGGTCGAAGCACCATTGCGCATCAAATAGATCGAGCTGCCGCGGCCGAACTCGTGGGTGCGGCCGTCGGCCGGCAGCGCCTTTTCGTGGCTGCCCCAGCCGAGTTCGGCCGGCTGCATGCCTTCGGAGCAGAAGCCATCGATCGACCAGGTGTTGACGAACACGCCGCGCGGCTTCGGCTCGGCCGCGACTTGGGTGTCGCGCTCCGCAATGTGGATAACCTTGACACCGAGCTGGTGCGCCAAGCCGGCCCACGCCTCGCGGGTTTGCGGGATGGTGACGGTCTGGCCGAGGTCCTTGGCGATGTTGACCAACGCCTGCTTGACGAAGTGCGAGACCATGCCGGGGTTGGCACCATGGGTCAGCAGCGCGGTCGACGGCTTGCCGTTGTCCCGCTGCTTGAGCGCGTTTTCGCGCAAGGCGTAGTTGGAGCGCAAGGACGGCGACAGCGAGGTGTCGGTGTAGCCACCGGGCCACGGCTCGATGCAGGTGTCGATGTAGAGCACGTTGCGGGCCTGGCAGAATTCCACCAGCGCGATCGACGAGACATCGACCGACACGTTGACCAGGAAGTCGCCCGGCTGCAGCAGATCGCCGAGGATGCGCTGGTAGTTCTCGCGGGTGAGCGGCTCGATCTTGTGGATCACGCCAAGGTCTTGCGCGGTCGCGAGCCCCCGGTCATCGGCGGTGATGATCGAGATCCGGTCCTTCGGCATGTCGATGTGGCGCAAGATCAAGGGCAGGGTGCCCTGGCCGATCGAGCCGAAGCCCAGGAACACCAGGCGGCCGTCGAAACGGCAGTGAGTCGTGTAGGCAGTCATGGGGGATCTCCAGCAGCTGCGACGGGGACGCGCGCTGCGTATAGGCGGATCAGGGATCAAGGGAAAGCGCAAACGCGCGAACCCACCTGCTGGTTGGCACAGCAGGTGGGGGACGCGATCGGGAGCGGATCGTTAGATGCAGTACGCCTTCAGCGGCGGGAAGCCATTGAACGCCACGGCGCAGTAGGTCGTGGTGTAGGCACCGCAGGCAAGAATGCGCACTTTATCGCCAGCACGAAGCGCCATCGGCAGTTCGTAGTGGGTCTTCTCGTAGAGGATATCGGCGCTGTCGCAGGTGGGGCCGGCGAGGATCACCGGGCCCATCGGTGCGTCGGCCGGGTAGTCGGTTTCGATGCGGTACTTGATGCTCTCGTCCAAGGTTTCGGCGAGGCCGCCGAACTTGCCGATGTCCAGGAACACCCAGCGCTTGTCGTCCGCCGCGTCCTTGGTCGAGACCAGGACAACTTCGGTTTCGATCACGCCGGCATCACCCACCATGCCACGACCGGGCTCGACGATCAGGCGCGGCATCTGGTCCGGGAAGGCCCGGCGGACAGCCGCGATCACGCCAGCACCATAGGTGCGCACGGACGGCACATCAGCGCGGTAGCGCGACGGCATGCCGCCACCGAGGTTGACGAGGGTGAGTTCAAGGCCACGCTCGGCGACGACACGGAACAAGTCCGCCACTTCGCCCAGCACCTTGTCCCACTGGCTGATGTCGGTCTGCTGCGAGCCGATGTGGAACGAGACACCGATCGGGTTCATGCCCTTGGCGCGGGCTTCGACCAAGAGGTCAGCCGCCATCGCCGGCGAGCAGCCGAACTTGCGCGACAGCGGCCACTCAGCCCCTTCGCCCGAGACCAGCACGCGGCAGAACACGTCTGCGCCCGGTGCGGCTTCGGCGAGCTTGCCGAGTTCTTCAATGCTGTCGAACGCGAACAGACGCACACCACGGCCATAGGCGTAGGCGATGTCCGACTGCTTCTTGATCGTGTTGCCGAACGACAGGCGCTCGGCCGGGATGCCGATACCCATGCAGATATCGATTTCACCGCGCGAGGCGACGTCGAAGTTGGAGCCACGGCGGAACAGCTTGCGCAGCACCGCGGTTTCCGGGTTCGCCTTCACCGCGTAGTAGACCTTGGCCGGGGCCAGGCTTTCGCTGAGGTCGATGTAGTTGCGCTCGACCAGGTCGAGGTCAACGACCAGGCACGGGGTGGGCGGCTGTTCGCGGTCCAGGAAGGCCGCGATCTTGGCGCTAACGCCACCACGTTCCGCCGGAGCAGTCGGAACAACGCGCAGGTCAGGACGGCGGTCGCGGCGCGCTTTTGGCTGCAGCGGCACGGCCGGGATCGGCATGGTGGAAACGGAATTGCGCAGACGGGTGGCCAAGCCACCCTTGTCGGATGCCAACATCGATTGCTCCCTCTCGGTACCGGCCTTGCGACCGGTGAGAACCAAAAAGGACGCGACCGTCGTTGCATAACCACAGGGGGCCAGCGGCACGTGCGTAAGCGTCGTGGGGGGAAATTTATGCAGATCGCCCGGTGACGCAAGACCTTTGTGAAAAAAAATGCAGTGGCCATGGCGTAGCCATCAATTCTGCTGCTATAGCGCCCGGTGTTCTGATCTATAGCGCTTTATATTCAATGGCTTATGGCAACACTGCAGAAATGTGACAGTTAAAATTGTTGGAAAATTTGGTGGCGTCGGATCAGCCCTCGCTGTCTGGCGGTGCCACACCAATGGCAAGCCAGCGCGCGCGATCGAACACGCGCACGAATTCGGCCCGTCCGCCGGGCTGGGCATCGGGGTTGAACAGCAGCAGCATGTCGGCCGGACCAGGGGTGAGCGCGACCGGAATCAACACCCGGCGATACCACACGATATCCTCACCCGCGCGGATCGAAACCCGGTGCAGGGACGGCTCTGGCTTGGCGAGGGCTGCGCGAAAGTCGACCAGCTGGCAATCGCGGTAGGCAGGCGGGCGATTGTCGTCGATGTAGAGTGCGCCATCGTTCGAATGCTCGCCCGATCCAACCCGCTCACCGCGCAGGCGCACCCGGAACCGGCCATCGGCTTCCCGGTGGTAGAGGCAGATCCGTCCGATCCAGGGCCGCAGCACCACTGGGTCGACCTTGGCACGCGAGACCACCCCGTCGGCACGGCTGCATGCATGGTACCAGTCCAACAAGGCCAGCACCTCATCATCCGCACCGATGGCGGGATCAAAGGGGTCTGACCAAAACGCGACTGCCAACATGGGTGCCTCCCCGGCGGGCTTGGAGTGTGGCGCTGCCCGTCGCCACACGCCTGCCATTCAATCCTGCCGCAGCACGAATTCCAAGAGTTGGGTTTGCTGCACCATGCGACGATAGTTGTCATCGCTGATCAGCCAGAGTCGAATGCGTCCGTCCGCATCTCGCCAGGCGGTCACCCCTTCGATGTTGTCGAAGCCGAGCGCCGGTGTGATGTCTTCCCCAGGCTGGCCGGCTTCCAGATCCGCCAGACGAATCAGCACCAGCCGCACGCGCCAGCCGCGCCACGGCGAGAACCCGCGCTCAACCAGCAGCAGCCGGCCATCGGGCAGCAGGGTTGCGGCCGAAACGCCGTGCTCCGGGGCTGGCTGGTAGTGGTGCAAGCGCCAATCGCCGGACCGGCCGATCCAGACCCGGCCATCATCTTCGGAAAACAGCACGACTCGGCCATCCGGTAGGGCCGCCATGCCCTCGATGCCGCGATTGCTGTGACGCTCGATCCCCGGCGGCAACACCCACTCCGCCTGCCAGGCCCCGCCAGGTCCGGCGTACTGCCACAGCCGCGCTTCGGTCTCAAACGCGACCAGCACGGAGCCATCGCTGAGCGGCGTCAGTTCCTCGGCATCGCGCCAGCGCACGGCGCTGAGCGTACCTTCTGGTCCCGTCATGGGGCCGAGGGTCGCTGCCGTGAAGCCAACCAGTTGGCCGTTCTGACGCTGTTCGGTTGCGGCCACCCACCACCCACGATCGGACACCGCGTGCAGGGTGCCGGCCGATGTCCGCGTCAGGCCAGACCAGCCGCCAAAGCGCACGTCGCCGGCCGACAGCACCAGCGCTGCGGTCAGCTCCAACCGGTCGGTGGTGCCTGGCCGCAGATCAAGCGGGCGCGCGATCAGCGCGAGTGGGGCTGCCCCTTCACCCGGCCGCGGGCCGCGGTCTTCCTGGGCGCAGGCGGCGAGTAGCAGCGCCAGCAGGACCACCCCCAGCCTCACGCTGCACCGCGCGCCCAGGCGAGCATGCTGTCGATTGCCTGGTGATCAGCCGCCACACCCGGCAGTGCCGCCGCGATGCGCTGGGCGTGGTCGCGCCTAAGGCCAGGATCGCGGATCAGCGCACTGGCGAGATCCACCGTGCCAGCGAGGTCGGGTGCCACCAGGTCGCCAAGCCCAATCGCGCCCAGCACCCCAGCACCGAAGCGCCCGCGCAAGAACGCCCCCGGTGCGGTCACCAACGGCAGGCCGGCGACCAGCACTTCGATCGCGGTGTTGAAGCCGCTGAAGTCCGGGCTGTCGAGGGCGAGATCGGCGGCTGAGAGCACAGCGCGGAACTCGTCGAGCGAGAGGCGCGGCAGGATGGTGACGTGGTCCTCGAACCGGAGGCCGGATGCCGCGAAGGCGGCGGTAAGGCGCGCGCGAAACGCGGCCACGACCGGGGCCGAGCGGTGGCTGAAGAACACCAGGCGCGCTGCCGGGTTGGCAGCCGCAATCTCGACCAGCAGCGGATCGCGAGCGGGCCGATACTTGAACAGGCTGCCCGGGCAGGCGATCAGCACGCCACGTTCCGGCAAGCCGTACCGGCTGCGCGAGGCCGGCGGCTCGCGCAGAGGTGGCGGTTCGAGAAACACACCGAGACCGCTGAGCCGCGCCAACTGCTCACTATAATGGTCGTCGCCATCCGCCGGTTCGAACGCGGCAGCCGACAGATAGTAGTCCACCGTCGGCAGCCCGCTGGTCTGCGGGTGGCCCCAGGCAACCGCTTGGACGGGCGCGAGGCGCACACTCGCCAACACCAGCGCCATCGGGTCGATACCGATTTCCGGGAACACCACGATGTCGGGTTGGCTGGCGCGGATGGTCGCAATCCAGTCCTGCGGTGTGCGGCCTACCAGATCGATGCCAGCGACCCGTGTCGCCGCCCAGCGCGTGTCGTCGTCGACCACCGTGCTGGTGCCGAACAGGTGGAGGTCGATGCCGCGCGCCGGCAGTTCCGCCACCCAGCCGCGGGTGATGGCATTCCACACCGAATGGCGGCGCAGGTGCGCGCCCACGATCGCGACGCGCGGCAGCAGCCCTCGTGCAACCGCCGGGGCCGCGAACGGCGGCACAGTCGTCGCCATCGCGGTCGCGCAGATCTCGCCAAAGGCGATCTGCAGGGCACGGTCGTTCTGGCCCTGATAGGGCAGGTAGAACGGCTGTTGGGATCCGATGGCGGATGCCACCTCCGCCGGTGGGAGCACCGCCAACGCCGCGAGCCCAACCTGATAGGCCGCCCGGCTCGCAACGGCTTCCGCTTCGGACGCGGCGATGATCGGCAACTGGCTGATCGCGGCCGCGAGCAGCGCTTCCGGCATATCCGGTGCCCGCTCGCGAGCGGCTGCGTGCGCCGCGCGGGCAGCCGGCAGATCCCCCGCCAGCTGATGCGCGAGGCCGAGGTTGAAATGGTAGAGTGCGGGTGCGGGATCGTGGGCGATCGCGGTCCGAAACGCCTGGATCGCATCGTCCGCTTGGCCCGCCTGCAGGAACACGCTGCCGAGATCGGCGTGGTAGCGGGCATTGCCCGGTGCGGCGGCGATCGCCTTCATGAGGGCCGCGTGTGCCCCCACCAGATCGCCGCGGGTCTGTAGCACCAGGCCCAAGAGATCATTCGCGTTCGGCTCGTCCGGCAGCACTTCCAAGATCTGGAGATAGACTGCTTGTGCTTCTTCCAAGCGGCCAGCGCGGTGATGGTCAAACCCGATGGCCAGCGCCTGCTCCAGGCTGACACTGACCTCGTCTGCCATCACGCCGCCCGGCGCCGCACGCGCCCGCGTGGGGCGGCGTCCTCGTCGAACAGCTCGGCCAGCTTGTCCAGCATGGTGGTGCCCAGTTGCTCGGCGTCCACAATGGTGACCGCGCGGCGATAGTAGCGCGTGACATCGTGGCCGATGCCGATTGCGACCAGGGCGACCGGGGACTGGCGCTCGATCCGGTCGATCACTTCGCGCAGATGGCGCTCCAGGAAGTTGCCGGGGTTGACCGACAGCGTGCTGTCATCGACCGGCGCGCCGTCCGAAATCACCATCAAGATCCGGCGCTGTTCCGGCCGGGCGATCAGCCGCTGGTGCGCCCACCACAGCGCCTCGCCGTCGATGTTTTCCTTCAGCAAGCCTTCGCGCAGCATCAAGCCCAACGACTTGCGCGCCCGCCGCCACGGTGCGTCGGCCGGCTTGTAGACGATGTGGCGCAGATCATTCAGCCGCCCGGGCTGCGCTGGCTTGCCTTCGGACAGCCACTTGTCGCGGCTCTGGCCGCCCTTCCACGCCTTGGTGGTGAAGCCCAGGATCTCAACCTTAACCGCGCAGCGCTCCAACGTGCGCGCCAAGATATCCGCACTCATCGCCGCGATCGAAATCGGCCGGCCACGCATGGAGCCGGAATTGTCGATCAGGAGGGTGACCACCGTGTCGCGGAAATCCGTGTCCTTTTCCATCTTGTAGGACAGCGCGTGGGTTGGGCTCGCGACCACGCGGGCGAGCCGCCCGGCATCAAGCAGCCCTTCTTCCAGGTCAAAATCCCACGAGCGCTGCTGCTTGGCCATCAAGCGGCGCTGCAAGCGGTTCGCGAGCTTGGCGATGACGCCCTGCAAAGCACTCAGCTGCTGATCCAGCAGCGCGCGCAGGCGGGTCAGTTCTTCTGGATCACACAGCTCGTCAGCCGGGACTTCTTCATCGAACTGGGTGGTGAACGGCTTGTAGGTGGAGACCGGCCCATCACCAGGCCGGCGGTATTCCCGCGGCGGCGGCGGGGCGGTCGACGCCATGTCTTCGGCCGAGCCCGGGCCATCATCGCCGTCGGCTTCTTCGCCGTCGCCTTCGGTTTCATCGTCGCTGTCGCTTGGTGATTGCTCGCTCTCGCCGCGTTCCTGGACGTCGCTCGCCTCGTCTTCCTGGGCGTCGCCGCGGACTTCTTCTTCGCCGGGGCCGGTGTCTTCTTGGTCGGAGCCTTCGTCCTCGTCGCTCTCGCCGTCTGGATCAGTCTCGCCCGCTTCGAGGTCGAGGTCCGCCAGCACCCGGCGCAGACGCCGACCGAATTCATCCTGGTCGCCCATGATCGGCGCCAGTTGATCGAACGACCGGCCGATCTTGCTTTCGACCCACGGCCGCCAGATGTCGACCACACCCGCGGCCGCTGCCGGCGGCGGCGCCCCGGTCAGTGCTTCGCGTGCGAGCAAGCGCAGCACTTCGGCGAGGTTGACTTCCGACTTCTCGGTTTGCTTGTCGAGGCCTTGGCGGCGGTAACGCTGGTCGAGCGCGCTTTCGAGATTGGCCGCGACCCCCGGCATGCGGGTTGCCCCCAACGCCTCGCAGCGCGCTTGCTCCACCGCTTCGAACGCGGCGCGTGCGGTTGGGCTGTTCGGCAGCCGGCGCTGGTGGGTCAGCTGATCGTGATGGCGCACGCGCAGGGCGATCGCGTCTGCCTCGCCGCGCACGCGGGCGATGTCTTCCGGCGGCAGGTTGCGCGGCGGCAGCGGCAGGCGTGCGCGCTTGCCAGACATGCCGGCCGCATCCGCCGCGTACACCACTTCAAGCTCACCTTCGTGGGCGACCGCCCGCAGGGTGGCCGCCGTCGTGCGCTTGAACAGCTCGAGCGGGCTCTCCGGCTCCGCCACGGCCTCTAAGCCTTCGCGAGGCCCGGCTTGGCGCCGAGCTTCAATTCCCGCCCAAAGCAGCGCTGGAAGTATTCCGCCACCACCGGCCGCTCGACCTCATCACACTTGTTGAGGAAGGAGAGCTTGAAGGCGAAATCGATGTCGCCCGCAAAAATCCGCGCGTTCTCGGCCCAGGTGATGACCGTGCGCGGGCTCATCACGGTCGACACATCACCGGCCATGAAGCCGGCGCGGGTGAGATCAGCACACGCGACCATGTGGCGAACCAGCTTCTTGCCATCGGCCGTGTCGTAGTCCTTCGACTTCGCCAGCACGATCGATTCTTCCACATCCGCCGGCAGGTAGTTCAACGTCGCGACGATGTTCCAGCGGTCCATCTGGCCTTGGTTGATCTGCTGGGTGCCGTGGTAGAGCCCGGTGGTGTCGCCGAGGCCGACTGTGTTGGCGGTCGCAAACAACCGGAACGCCGGGGATGGCGTGATCACCCGGTTCTGGTCGAGCAAGGTCAACTTGCCTTCGACTTCCAGCACGCGCTGGATCACGAACATCACGTCCGGCCGGCCGGCGTCGTATTCGTCGAACACCAACGCGACCGGGTGCTGCAGCGCCCACGGCAACATGCCTTCGCGGAATTCCGTGATCTGCTGGCCATCCTTCAGCACAATCGCGTCTTTGCCGACCAGGTCGATCCGGCTGATGTGGCTGTCCAAGTTGATGCGGATGCACGGCCAGTTGAGGCGGGCTGCGACCTGCTCGATGTGGGTCGATTTGCCAGTGCCGTGGTAGCCCTGGACCATGACGCGCCGGTTATGGGCAAAGCCCGCTAGGATCGCGAGCGTCGTGTCGCGATCGAAGTGGTAGCTCGGATCCACGGCTGGCACGTGCTGGGACGCGACAGAGAACGCGGGCGCGCGCATCTTGGTTTCGATACCGAAGACCTCTTGCACCGAAATTTCGGTGTCTGGCAGAGCGCTCGGCGGCAAGGCAGTCGGCATCGCGGCAGACATCGGGACAGGATCATCCTACGGCTGGAAACGAAGGCGCGAGAACAGCACCCGCGTCGGGCACGGTCAAGCGCCGGTTCTGCATACGGGGCAAAAGCTTCGGTGGATCAGGCGGGCTTGGTCGCCACCATGCTCGGCCGCTCGCTGAACGCCTTGAACCAAGCCGCGACCTTCGGGCGGCCGTCGAGAATATCCCCGGCGACGTCGCGGAAGTAGCAGTAGCCGATCGCAGCCCCGACAGCGAAGTGGCCGATGTGTACCGGGGCTGCGAGGTCGCCCGCATGGGCTTCCAGGTGATCGAGCGACTGAAAAATCTTGCGGCGCTGGCCTTGGATCCAATCCTGGTGGCGCACGGCTTCTGGGCGCAGCACTTCGTAGCGCACGAGCAGGGCCGCATCACAGATGCCGTCGCCGAGGGCCTGCATGCGCTCGGCCGGCCAGCGGGCGGCACCGTCGGGAATAAACCGCGGGCCGCCGGGCAGCTGATCGAGGTACGCCACGATCACCCGGCTGTCGTAGAGCGCCTCGCCATTGCCGAGGTCGAGGGCCGGCACTTTGCCGAGCGGGTTGGTGACGACGTAGCCGTCATTCGGCTGGGTTGGGGAGACAGCGGTCTGCACCAGCTCCACCTGATCAGCAAGCCCGCGTTCGTGCGCCAGCAGCAGCACTTTGCGGGCGTAGGGCGACAGCGGGCTGTAGTGCAGTTTCAACATCGATCGGGGATCCTTGAACGTTAGAAGTGCTCGGCACGTAAGACATCGACATCCGACACCCAGACCACGCCCACCCCGACGCCGACAACGGCGGGCGCTTTGGCGAGGATGCGGTCGGCCACCTGGGCCTCGCACACGGCGACGATCATCACGGTGTCAAACACCCGGGACACCGGGATCGGCCCACGCCCACCGGTGTTGCCACGCCCGCCAGAGGTTGGGAACACCGTGTAGCCCTTGGCCCCACAGCCATCGATCAGCCGCAGCACGGAGGGGGCGAGCGTCTGCTCGACGATGATCTCGACCTTGCGGCGGCGGTGGGTGCTTGGGCCCTCGGTCATCTGAGCGCCTCTGCCAGGGCGAAGTAGGCGGGAATGCCGATGACGACGTTAAACGGAAATGTAATGCCAAGCGAGAGCCCGACGTAGAGCGACGGGTTGGCCCGCGGCAGCGCCAAGCGCATGGCGGCCGGCACCGCGATGTAGGAGGCGGATGCGCACAGCACCGCGAACAAAGTGGTCCCCCCGAGACTGAGGCCAAGCCCCGTGCCCAGCACCGCCCCGAGGGTTCCGCCGAGCAGCGGCATGCCAATGCCGTAGAGGATCAAGGGGGGCTTCAGATCCGCAAACCCGCGCGAGCGGCGGGCGACCACCAATCCCATGTCGAGCAAGAACAAGCAAAGCGCGCCGCGGAACGGATCGAGAAAGAACGGTGCAACCGCCGCCTTGCCGGGCGCGCCACCAATCCAGCCGATGATGAAGCCGCCGACCAGCAGCAAGACCGAGCCGTTGAACAGCACTTCGCGCAAGAGATGGTCGCGATCGGCATCTTCATCGCGCGCGGCGTTGCGGGCACTGCGCGCCAGCAACAAGCCGGTGATGATCGCCGGGGTTTCCATCAGCGCCACCATGGCGACGATGTGGCCCTCAAACGGCAGATTGCGCTGGCTGATGAACTGCGTGCCGATCGCGAAGGTGACGACCGAGATCGAGCCGTAGTGTGCCGCAATCGCCGCCGCATTCTCCCGGTCGAGCCGCCCGGCGTAGCGCAAGTAGGCGTACGCCGGCAGCGGCATCAGGAAACTGACCAGCACCGCGACACCGAGATCAAACGCAATCGCCACGCTCGCACCGGCTTCGGCCAGCTTCCAGCCGCCCTGCAAGCCAATCGACAGCATGAGGAACAGCGCCAAGCCCTTGGCGATCGCATCGGGCACATCCAGGTCCGACTTCGCAAGCCCCGCCCCGATGCCGAGGACAAAGCACAACACCATCGGCGAGGTGAGGTTGGCCAGCGCCAGCTCAAGAATACTCATACACCCCGGCTAACCCGTTCACGCCCTGGGGTCAATGCGGGTTTTCGAGGGGTGGTCTTGCAGGCGGCCAGAGATGAAGTTATACCCTTGTATAACATGGAGGCGTCAATGCATCGGATCTCACTTCGAAAAGTCGGTGGCTCAACCATGC
>JAAFHH010000556.1 GCA_013297545.1 Alphaproteobacteria bacterium | reverse complement strand
CAAGTGGATCGCGCGCTCGCCCGGATTGCTGATCCGACGGGGCAGGGCAAAACCACCATGCTGACCGTGCACGAGGCTGGTGCGCGTGCGGCGGCTGTGGCGGCGGATGCCCGCCGGTCGGCCGGCGTGGATGCGGGCCCCCTTGGTGGTGTGCCGATCTCGATCAAAGACTTGTTCGATGTCGCGGGCGAGCCGACGACGGCTGGATCGATCGTGCTGGCGGATGCGCCACCAGCCGCCCAGGACGCTGAGATTGTCCGCCGCCTGCGCGGTGCTGGTGCTGCCATCGTTGGCCGGACCAACATGGTCGAATTCGCCTACTCCGGCGTGGGCCACAACCCACACTACGGTACACCACTCAATCCTTGGGACCGGGAGACCGGGCGTGTGCCGGGTGGCTCGTCCTCCGGTGCTGCGGTTTCGGTGTCTGACGGCTTTTGTATGGGCGCGATCGGCACTGACACTGGCGGCTCGGTGCGCGTGCCGGCGGCACTCTGCGGTCTCGTTGGTTTCAAGCCGACCACCCGGCGCGTGCCGCGCGATGGTGCCCTGCCGCTGTCCAGCACGCTCGACACTGTCGGCCCGATTGCATGGACGGTGGAGTGCTGTGCGCGCCTCGACGCCGTGCTCTCGGGCGAGCGGTTTGATTTTGCCCAGTCGATTCCAACCCAGGGCCTGCGCTTGCTACTGCCGCGCACGCTGGTGCTGGATGACTTGGAACCAGAGGTCGCCAAGGCCTTTGAAGGGGCGCTGTGGCGGCTCTCCTCCAACGGCGTGAAGGTGGCGGAGGTCAATGTGCCGCTGCTCGCCGATTTGGCGGCGGTCACCGCCAAGGGCGGTTTTGCTGCGGCCGAGAGCTGGCACTGGCATCGCCCGCTGCTGTCCTACATGCCCGAACGCTACGACCCGCGGGTGCGCCAGCGCATCGAGCGTGGGGCCAGCATGTCGGCGGCCGATTACCTCGATGCGATCAGCCTGCGCGGTTTGGTGATGGAACGGCTGTGGCAGACCTTCGGCGCGTTCGATGCCGTCGTCATGCCAACGACGCCGATCATCGCCCCCACGCTCGCCTCGATCGAAACTGACGATGCGGAATTCTTGCGGGTCAACGGCTTGCTCTTGCGCAACACCATCCTCGGCAATCTGCTCGATGGCTGCGCGATCTCGCTGCCCTGTCACCTGGCCGGTGGCGCTCCGGTTGGCTTGAGCCTGATGGCCGGGCCGATGCAGGACCGCCGCTTGCTGGCACTCGCCGCAGCGCTGGAGCCGATCATTCGGCGAGACATCCCGCCATTCGCGCTTTAAGCGTCGTCAGCGCCAGCACGGTGTCGATCGTCGGGGTCGGCACCCCGGCCAAGCGGCCGAGGTCGGACACCGCCGCCACCACGCCATCGAGCTCGAGCGGGCGCTTGCGGTCGTAATCCTGCAGCATCGAGGTGCGGAACGCACCCAGCCGCCCGGCGAGGTAGAGCCGCTGGTCGATATCAACCTCGATGCTCGCCCCCAGTGCTTGGGCGACGCTTTGCGTTTCCTCCATCGTCAGGCGCACTTGAGCCTGTACCGCGGTATCAGCCGCCATGCCGGCCATGGTGGCATCGCACAGCACACTGACCGGGTTGTAGGACACGTTGCCCATCAGCTTGGTCCAGATCGCATCGCGAATGCGCGGCAGCACGTCGACCTGCCAACCGTGGCCACGCCACAGCGCCGCCAACTCCTCCAGATCCGCTGATACGCCGCCGGTCGGCTCGCCGATCGCGAAGCGGTTGTTGCCCGGCGTGTAGGTCACTTCGCCGGCGGCGGTGATCTCGGCTGCCTGGTAGACGACCGAGCCGACCGAGCGGCCAGCCCCGACCAGCCGGTGTAGATCTCCGTTAGGATCAAGGCGCGGCAGGCTGCCGCCAGCGAACGGGCCGTCGTCGCCGTGGAAGTACCACCAGGGCACGCCGTTGATCGCGTAGACGACACGGGTGTCTGGCCCGCACAGGCTGGCGATCTGGGCTGCGGCTCCCGGAATTTGGTGGCCCTTGAGTGTCACGATCACCCAACGCTGGGGCCCCAGCATCTCCGGCTGGTCGGTGGCACTGAGCGGGACGGTGAAATCTTCCGTCTCGGAGCGAAAGCGCAAGCCGCGCGCCTGGATCGCCTCCAGGTGCGCACCGCGCGCGATCACCGAAACCGCATCGCCCGCCGCCGCCGCGCGGGCCGCGAGGATCGAGCCGATGGCGCCTGCCCCAAAGATCGTCAATGACATCGCCATCCTCCCTGCCGTCGGCGCGGGTTGGCGTATAGCATCGGTGTCATGAAACACCAAACCCGTGGCCGCGCATGTTGCGGTGGCTGAACCGTCAAGCCGCCTGGGCACTGCCGTGTGGCCTGCTCGTTGGCTTGCTGGTGCAGGATCTGGCGGCACTGCTGCGGCCGTTCGTGACGCCGCTGATCTTTCTGCTGACCTTGGCTGGCTTCCTGCGCGTCGATTGGCGCCAGATCACGGCCGCGTTGAAGCAACCGATTCCCGCGATCGGTGCCACGCTCGCCATCCTGATCGGC
>JAAFHH010000555.1 GCA_013297545.1 Alphaproteobacteria bacterium | reverse complement strand
TGTCCGGGAGGAGATGGAAGCGGCGGCGCTGGTGCGCTGCCCCGATGCGGCGGTGATCGCCCGCGGTGCGCTTCGTCTGCCCAACACGTCTTGCTTGGCCCACCGCGGATGTCGCGCGGAAACGCTGGTTATGGCGCTCGATCTGGCGGGCTTCGCCATCAGTGCCGGGGCGGCCTGTTCGTCGGGCACCGTGCGCGCCAGTGCGGTGCTCAGTGCGATGGCCGTGCCAGACGATCTGGCGTTGGGGGCTGTTCGGGTCAGTCTTGGGCTCGCGACGACGCGTACTGAGGCTTTGGGATTTGTGGATGCGTGGGCGGCGATCGTCGCGCGCACCAACCGCCGCCACGCGGCGTGATGCTAGAGGTTGGGAGAGAAGGATGGACCGGCCGATGACCACTGAGACGCTGCCCAAGCCCGCCGCGACTGCGCTGCGCAACCGGCCGGAGCTGCCGATCTACCTCGACTATCAAGCGACCACGCCGTGCGACCCGCGGGTGGTCGAGGCGATGCTGCCGTACTTCACGGAGAAGTTCGGCAATTCCGGCAGCCGCACCCACGCCTATGGCTGGGAAGCCGAAGACGCGAACGAGACTGCGCGCCGCCACGTCGCCGATATCATCGGTGCGGATGAGCGCGAGGTGATCTTCACCTCCGGTGCGACCGAATCGAACAACCTCGCCATCAAGGGCGTCGCGCACTTCTACCGCGACAAGAAGAACCACATCATCACCGTGGTGACCGAACACAAGTGCGTGCTCGACAGCTGCCGCCACCTGGAGCAGGAAGGCTTTGAGGTCACGTACCTGCCAGTGCAGCAGAACGGCCTGATCGACCTCGACCAATTGGCGGCCGCGATCACCGACAAGACCGTGCTGGTCTCCGTGATGGCCGTGAACAATGAAATCGGCGTCGTGCAGCCACTGGCCGAAATCGGCAAGATCACCCGCGCGCGCGGCGTGTTCTTCCACACCGATGCGGCGCAGGCGGTCGGCAAGATCCCGCTCGATGTTGAGGCGATGAACATCGACATGATGTCGATCTCCGGCCACAAGATTTACGGGCCGAAGGGCATCGGGGCACTCTATGTCCGGCGCAAGCCGCGGGTGCGCTTGCAGGCGATGATCACCGGTGGCGGCCAGGAACGCGGCATGCGCTCTGGCACCTTGCCGACGCCCTTGTGCGTCGCACTCGGCGAAGCGTGCCGGATCGCGCGCCTGGAGATGGCGGAGGAAACCGCCCGCATCGAAGGCTTGCGGGAGCGTTTCCTCAGTGGCTTGCGCGCCCGCTTGGCGGACATCTACCTGAACGGCGACGAACAGCACCGTATTCCGGGCAACCTCAACATCTCCTTCGCGTTCGTGGAGGGCGAAAGCCTGATCATGGGCATTCGGGAGCTCTCGGTGTCCTCAGGCTCGGCCTGCACGTCCGCCTCGCTCGAGCCGTCCTATGTGCTGCGCGCCCTTGGTGTGGAAGAAGAACTGGCGCATACCTCGCTGCGCATCGGCTTTGGCCGCTTCACCACGGTGTCGGAAGTCGACTACGCGGTCGAGCAGCTGGCCGGTTCGGTCGAGCGCCTGCGCGCCATGAGCCCGCTGTGGGAAATGCACCAAGAGGGCATCGACCTCAAAAGTATCGAATGGGCTGGGCACTGACGGCACGGCCGCTTTGCACACTCCTGGCCAATCGCTTATACACTGCTGCAGAAAAGGGGTTCCGCCATGGCGTACAGTGAGAAGGTCGTCGACCACTACAACAACCCGCGCAATGTCGGGTCGTTTGATAAGGGCGATACGGCCGTTGGCACCGGTCTGGTCGGCGCACCGGCGTGCGGCGACGTGATGAAGCTGCAGATCAAGGTGAATGCGGCCGGCGTGATCGAAGACGCGAAGTTCAAGACCTTCGGCTGCGGTTCGGCGATTGCCTCGTCTTCGCTCGCGACCGAATGGATCAAGGGCAAATCGCTCGATGAAGCGGCGACGATCAAGAACACGCAGATCGCCGAACATTTGGCGCTGCCGCCGGTGAAGATCCATTGCTCGGTGCTGGCCGAAGATGCGATCAAGGCGGCGATCGACGATTACCGGGCCAAGCACGCAGCCGCGGCGGCCGAATAGGGTAGGGACCTGCACAATGGCAATCCAGGCGATGACCATCACCGACGCTGCGGCCGAGCGGGTGAAATCCCTGCTCGACAAGCGCGGCAAGCCGTCGGTGGGTGTGCGCATTGGCGTCAAAACCAAGGGCTGCTCGGGCTTGAGCTATTCGCTTGAGTACGTCGATGAGGCCGGGCGCTTCGATGAAGTGGTCGAAGACAAGGGCGTGCGGGTGTTGATTGATCCAAAGGCCGTAATGTTCGTCCTCGGCACGGAGATGGACTACGTCGAGGAGAAGATGCAGTCGGGCTTTGTCTTCCGCAACCCGAACGAGAAGGGCCGCTGCGGGTGCGGCGAATCCTTCCACGTCTGAGCCGAGGCAGCTGGTGGCGACTGTAGCCGAAAGAACCGCTTCAGCGGGCCGTGTTGCCGCGTGCTGGTCGTGCCGCGGCCCGCTT
>JAAFHH010000553.1 GCA_013297545.1 Alphaproteobacteria bacterium | reverse complement strand
CCTCCCCCCGCAAGCGGGGGGAGGACGGGAGGGGGGGGAGCGGCGCTGTTGTGTTTCGACATCAAACCGTCAGACCCTTGTTGCCAGCATATCGAACACGTCGCCTGCCACCGTTTGACCATGCAAATGGCGCCGGAGCCACAGTGCTGCGAAGGTTAACGTCCAGGCAGCAAAGCTTGCGTGCTTGGAGCGTCCGGCAGCGGCGAACACGGCGGGCAGGGCATCCACTCGTGCGACCTCGGCGATACCGGGGGAGCGGGCGACCAGATCTGCCAGTGGCCCTGCTCGCTCGGCAATCCAGGCGCCCACTGGCACGGTAAACCCTTGCTTGCGGGCGAAGGCCGGGTGCGCGAGATCACGGCGGTGGAGGAGCTGGCGTAGGATCGCTTTGCCGCGGCCGTCTGCGATCTTCAATGCATCGGGCAGGCGCCAGCCCGCTGCCACCACCGCGGGATCGAGGAACGGCGTGCGGCCTTCGAGCGCGTGGGCCATCAGGCAGCGATCGAGTTTGATCAAGAGATCGTTCGGCAGCCAGTGCTGCACGTCGCGGCCTTGGGCCTGCTGCAGCCGGGTCCAGCCCGCCCGTTCCGGTGCGGCGGGCAGCCCCGTCGCCGGCAGCCGGTCGAGGCCGACCGCCGCCAGCACGCCACGGCGCCGTCGCGGCCAGGTCAGCCAACGCGGCCGCATCGCCGCGCGGTAGCGGCCATAGCCGGCAAACAGCTCATCCCCGCCCTCGCCCGAGAGCACGACCGTGACCTGGCCGCGCGCGGCTTCCGCCAATAGATAGGTTGGCAGGCAGGCATAGTCCGCCGCCGGGTCGTCCATCGCAGCCGCGATCGCCGGCAAGGTGCGCCAGAAGTCGGCCGCACCGATGGTAACATCGTGATGATCGGCCCCGAACCGCGCGGCCGTCGCGCGCGCAACAGCGCGTTCATCAGCCGCATCACCGCCCTCGAACCCAGCCGACCAAGTGGCGACCCTGGCGCCACCTTCGGCCATGAAGGACAAGATCAGGCTTGAATCAATCCCGCCGGACAGAAACAAGCCGTAGGGCACGTCCGACCGGCAATGCACGGTGACGCTGTCGCGCAGTGCTGCCTCCAACCGGTCGAGGGCGGTGGTGGCATCGATCGTCTCGGGCGCGCCCTCGGGCAGGCTCTGGCGCTGGCGGCGCTCCACCACGACACCGTTTTCGATGCTGAGCGTGGCACCGGGAGCGACGCGCTCAATGCCCAACAGCGGCGGCACCGGACCTGCGACATACTGCCGGTCGAGCACTTGGGCGAAGACCGGCAGATCCAGTTTTGGTGCCACCCAACCCGCCCGGGTCAGCGCCTGCGCTTCGGAGGCGAACGCGATGCCATCGGCCGTTTGCGCGAGATACAGCGGCTTGATCCCAAACGGATCACGCGCCAGCACCAGCCGGTCAGCGGCGGGATCATCGAGTGCGATCGCGTACATGCCGCGCAGATGATCGGCAAAGCCAAGCCCGTGGCGGCGATAGAGCTCGAGCGGTGGCTCGCAGTCCGACTTGGTGCGCCAAGCAACACCCGCGAGCGCCTGACGCAGTTCCAGGTAATTGTAGATCTCCCCATTCGCCGCCAGCACCTCACCGGTGGGTGCGATCAGCGGCTGGTTGCCGGTTTCCAAATCAATGACCGCAAGGCGCCGCTGCACCAGCGCCAGCGTGCCGCGGCGGTGATGGCCCTCGCCATCCGGTCCACGGTGCGCGATCGCCGTGGCCAGGCGCGCGATCATGGCGGGATCGGGCGTGCCTGCCTTCAGGCTGATGCCCGCGAGCCCGCACATCAGCGCTGCCCCGCGATCAAGGCTTCGAACAGCTGCAGGTAGGCGCGCACCACCACAGGCTCCGTAAAGTCGGCCCGGTAGCGGCCAAGGCCGACATGGGCAAAGCTGGCCCTGACCTCTGGCTGGTCGCCAAGCTGCCGGATCGCCTGCGCCAGCGCAGCCGCATCATCAACCGGCACCAACCGACCATCCACGCCGTCGCGGATCAAACCGGCCGGACCAGCGCTCGCAGCTGCGATCACCGGCGTGCCGGCCGCCCACGCCTCGATCACGACATTGCCCAAGGGTTCGTGGCGCGAGGGGCAGAGCAGAAGGTCGGCCGCTTGCAGCAACGCACCGCCATCATCGCGCCAGCCGAGCCAGCGCACCCGGTCGGTGACGCCACTCTTGTCCGCAAGCGCCCGCAAGGCTGCTTCTTCCGGTCCGCTGCCAGCGAGCCACAGCACGGCATTTGGTACCTCGGCGAGGGCTTGGATCGCGACATCGAAGGCCTTGTTGCGGTGGAACCGGCCGAGGCAGAGCAGCACCAACGCGT
This sequence comes from Alphaproteobacteria bacterium, assembly GCA_013297545.1. Classification (GTDB taxonomy): domain Bacteria; phylum Pseudomonadota; class Alphaproteobacteria; order Elsterales; family Elsteraceae; genus RDXE01. The sequence continues at coordinate 213 of JAAFHH010000553.1, read as the reverse complement.
CCGGCGCGGTATAGAGCGAGCCGCGCTGCACCGTGCGCCCGCGCGGCGGGTCGACGAAGTTGGGCAGCACATGCACGCGCTCCGCTGACCAGCCTTCGGCAACGAGCCAGCGCGCGATGTCCGCCGTGTTGGCGATCAAGTGTTGGCAGCGTTGATAGTACTTCAGGTCATAATAGCCGCCGAGCCGGGCCGCCCGCACCCAGGGACCAGCTG
>JAAFHH010000552.1 GCA_013297545.1 Alphaproteobacteria bacterium | reverse complement strand
ACCTGCAGGTGTTTGTTGACGCCGCGCGTGCGCGCGGCGAGGCGCTGGATCACGTGCTGTTTCACGGGCCGCCGGGTCTGGGCAAAACCACACTCGCCCAGATCGTCGCGCGCGAACTCGGGGTTGGGTTTCGCGCCACCTCCGGCCCGGTGATCGCAAAGGCGGGCGACCTCGCGGCCATCCTCACCAACCTCGAAGCGCGCGATGTGCTGTTCATCGACGAGATCCACCGCTTGAACCCGGCGGTCGAAGAAATCCTCTACCCCGCGATGGAGGATTTTCAGCTCGATCTGATCATCGGCGAGGGGCCGGCGGCGCGCTCGATCCGCATCGATCTGCCGCCGTTCACGCTGGTGGGGGCAACCACGCGCGCTGGCCTGCTGACCACGCCGTTGCGGGAGCGCTTCGGTATTCCGCTGCGCTTGAACTTCTACGCGCCAGAAGAACTGCAAGGCATCGTCGCCCGCCAAGCCCGCTTGTTCGGATTCGCGGTCACGTCAGCCGGTGCCCTGGAAATCGCGCGCCGCGCCCGCGGCACCCCCCGTGTGGCCGGGCGCCTATTGCGCCGCGTGCGCGATTTCGCGGCCGGCGATACCACGCCGGTCGATGCCAAGGCGGCGGATGCGGCGCTGTTGCGCCTCGACGTCGATGCCCAAGGCCTCGACACCATGGACCGCCGCTATTTGGCCCGGATCGCAGAGGATTATGGCGGCGGGCCGGTTGGTGTGGACACGCTGTCGGCGGCCCTGTCCGAACAGCGCGACATGTTGGAAGACGTGATTGAACCGTTCTTGATGCAGCTGGGTCTAGTGCAGCGCACACCGCGCGGCCGGATGCTGTCCGTCGCCGGGTGGCGCAGCCTCGGCAAGACCCCGCCGGGGGACTTGGTGCGCCAGCTCGATCTGCTGGGTGTGTTGGGAGACAGTGATGGCTGAACACGGCTGGATGGAAGGCCGCACGCACGTATGGCCCAGGCGGGTCTACTATGCGGATACGGATGCGGCCGGCGTGGTCTACCACGCCAACTACTTGGTCTACGCCGAACAGGCGCGCACCGAAGCGATGCGCTGCCTCGGCCTCGACTTTCCCGCACTCGGCAAGCCCGGCGGGCTCGCGTTCGCCGTCGGTTCGGTTGAGATGCTGTTCAAGCGCCCGGCGCACTTGGACGACCACGTTCAGATCTTGACCACGCTGCTGGAGCTTGGCGGCGCGTCAAGCGTGGTGCGCCAAGTGGCTGTGCGCGTCGATGCGGCCGGCGGGCGGGAGACCTTGGTGGAAATGGTGATCAAGGCGATTGCAATCGGTGCCGACTTCCGGGCGATGCGCCTGCCCGCAGAAGTCCGCACCACCTTGAGCGAGCGCATGCTGGTGCCAGCGCGGGAAGAGGACCGGGACTGATGGAACATGATTTGTCGATGTGGGGGCTGTTCATCCGCGCGGATATCATCGTCAAGGCGGTGATGCTGGGATTGCTCGGCGCCTCGATCTGGTGTTGGGCGATTGTGTTCGAGAAGGTGTTTCGCTTGCGCCGCGCGCAAAGTGCGGCCGATGCGTTTGAAGACACGTTCTGGTCCGGCGGCAGCTTGGAAGAACTGTTCGATCGCATCGGTGCCAACCCGCCAGACCCGATGTCGTCGATCTTTGCAGCCGCGATGCGCGAATGGCGCCGCTCAACCCAGGGCCAAGCCAATCCCGCCGCCTTCAAGGCGGGCTTGCAGCAGCGCGTCGACCGCGTGATGGGCGTGACCCTGCAGCGGGAGATGGAACGGCTGGAAAAGCAGCTGGGCGTGCTCGCCTCGATCGGCTCGGTGTCCCCATTCGTCGGCCTGTTCGGTACGGTGTGGGGCATCATGAACAGCTTCGTTGCGATCGCGAACGAGAAGAACACCTCGCTCGCTGTGGTCGCCCCGGGGATTGCCGAAGCGCTGTTTGCCACCGCGATCGGCCTCGTGGCCGCGATCCCGGCGGTGGTGGCCTACAACAAGCTCGCGAATGATTTTGGGCGCTACGCCGCACGCCTGGAAAACTTCGCCGCCGAGTTCTCCGCCATCCTGTCGCGTCAGCTCGACGCGCGCGGGCAGGCGTAGCGCCATGGCTGGCGGTATTCGCCCAATCGGTCGGGGTCGTGGCCAGCGCTACACCCCGATGGCCGAGATCAACATGACGCCGTTCATCGACGTCATGCTGGTGCTGCTGATTGTGTTCATGGTGGCAGCGCCCTTGCTGACGGTGGGCGTGCCGGTCGATCTGCCGAAGACGCAAGCGGCCTCGATCAACCAACAGGTCGAACCACTGACCATCTCGGTCGACCAGCAGGGCCGGATTTTCCTGCAGGAAAGCGAACTGCGCATCGATCAGGTGGTGCCGCGCCTGCGCGCGGTGCTGGCCGAAAAGCCCGACCAAACCGTGTTTGTGCGCGGTGACCGGGTGATTGCGTACGGGCGGATTATGGAGGTGATGGGGCTGCTCGCAGCTTCTGGCATCCAGAAAGTCTCCCTGATTGCCGAATTGCCCGATGCCCGGCCGGCGGCACCGGCTGCCCCGGCGCCACGCCGGTAGCCCCCATGCTC
>JAAFHH010000558.1 GCA_013297545.1 Alphaproteobacteria bacterium | reverse complement strand
GGGCCATCCAGCAGGGTCAGCGGCGCCGGTGACCCTGCTGGATGGCCCGAGCATCGACAACATCACCGTCTCCGGCGGCACCGGCCACGTGATCTTCGCCGATAGCGGTGGCGGCAACGACATCAAGCTGACCGGTGGCTCCAGCACCGTGGTGATCAATTCCGGCATCGTGTCGGTCACGGGTGGCAGCCACGTCATTCACTTGAGTGGGACGGCCGTAGTCGCAGGTACGCCTGCGTCCAGCGTGACCCTCGTTGGCAGCGCTTCGTACCTCTATGGCAGCACGCTCTCAGACCAACTGTTCCGCACCGCGTCCGGCAGCAGCTATGGGTATGACGGTGACGATCAGCTGGTCGGTTCATCCGGCAACGATACGCTGCGGGGGGATCAGGGGGCGGATACGCTGTTCGGCGGCGAGGGTAGCGACATTCTGCAAGGCGGCGATGGCAACGACTCGTATGAGGCTGACCTGCAGAACGACCTGCTGATCGGCGGTGGTGGCAACGACACCATCTATGTCGGCGGCGGCAATGACACCGCGTTCGGGCAGGCCGGCGTCGACTTCTTCGACATCTTGGATGTCAACAGCGGCAGCATTACGATCGCGGACTATCAGGCGGGCGAAGTCGTCGATTTTATGACCAATTACTACATTTACGACGAGGACATCGAAGAGGCACTCGACGACGCTGAAATCTTCGACAACGGGATCCGGCTCGATATCAATGGTCTGGTGCTGACGGTGATTGGCATCACCAATCCAGATGACTTCTACTTCTTTGCACAGAGTATGCCCAACAAATAAAACTAACGCTCCGCCTCCAACGCCTCGGCGGCGGCGAGGGTGGCGCGGTCGTAGCCTCGGCTCGCGGCCAGCAGGGTTTGGGTGTAGCGCTGGGCTGCCGCGCCCTGGCGCAGGGCCTCGGCACTCAAGTGCTCGACGATCAGGCCGTGCTGCATCACCGCCAGGCGATCACACAAGTTCGCCACCACGGCAAGATTGTGGGTCACCAGCACCAGGGTGAGGCCAAGCTCCGCCCGCAAGCGCCGGAACAGGTTCAAGATCTCCGCCTGCACCGAGACATCGAGCGCCGACGTCGGTTCATCCAGCAGCAGGATCTTTGGCCGCAGGATGAGGGCCCGCGCGATCGCAACCCGCTGGCGCTGGCCGCCGGAGAGCTGGTGCGGGTAGCGGAACCGAAAACTCGGGCCCAACCCGACATCGCTCAGCACCCGGGCAATCCGGCCTTCCACATCATCCAGGCCATGGATCGTGCACACCTCCGCCAATACCCGGTCGACCGTGTGGCGCGGGTGGAGGGAGCCGTAGGGGTCCTGGAACACCATCTGGGCGCGCTTGGCGGCATCAAGATCCCGGCTGCGCCCGCGGGTGTGGCCGTGCAGAGTGACCGTGCCGGTCCAATCGCAGTTGAGGCCGGCAAGGCAGCGCAGCACCGTCGTCTTGCCGCAGCCGCTTTCGCCCACGATGCCGAAGCTTTCGCCCTCTTCCACCGTGAAGGACACGCCGCGCACCGCGTGGGTCGCCCCGAAGCGGACGTCGAGGTCCGTGACGACGAGCGCGCTCATACCAACCACGCCGGATCGCGGGTCAACACCGCGAGGTCCCCCGGTGGTCGGTCGAGCTGCGGCAAGGCGGCGAGCAGACCTTGGGTGTAGGGGTGCTTGGCCTGGTGCAGGTCACGCGCCGTGCATTCTTCGACAATCCGCCCGCCATACATCACCAGCACCCGGTCGCAGAAACTGGCGACCAAGTTGAGGTCGTGGCTGATCAAGATCAGCCCCATGCCGCGCGCCGTCACCAGATCATCGATGATCGCCAGCACTTGGGTCTGCACTGTGACGTCGAGGGCGGACGTGGGTTCGTCCGCGATCAACAGGTCCGGGTCCGGGATCAGCATCATCGCGATCATGATCCGCTGGCCCATGCCGCCGGAGACTTCGTGCGGGTAGCGGTCATAGACCCGCTCCGGATCGCGGATACGCACGGCCGCCAGCATCTCGATTGCGCGGGTGCGCGCCTCGCGCGATCCCACCTTACGGTGGATGCGGTAGGCCTCTGCGATTTGGCTGCCGACGGTCATCACCGGATTGAGGGAGAATTTCGGGTCCTGCATCACCATGGAGATCTGACCGCCGCGGATCTGCTGCAGCTCTCGCTTCGTGGCTGCCATCAGATCTCGGCCCTGGAAGCGGATGGCATCCGCCGTCACCTCCCCCGGTGGCTGGATCAACCGCAGGATCGCGCGCCCGGTCATCGATTTGCCGGAGCCACTCTCCCCCACGATGCCCAGCTTCTCCCGGCCCATGCGGAAGGAAATACCGCGCACCGCCTCGACCACGCCCTTGTCGAGGTGGAAGCGCACCCGCAGGTTCTGGACGTTGAGCAGATCGTCACTCATCGCTGTTTCGGGTCCAACACTTCGCGCAAGCCATCCCCCAGAAGATTAAAGCCGAGCGAGACGATGCAGATCGCCAGACCCGGGAAGGTGCCAACCCACCATTGATCCAACAGGAAGCGCCGGCCGG
>JAAFHH010000551.1 GCA_013297545.1 Alphaproteobacteria bacterium | reverse complement strand
TGGACCGTCGCCCACAGCCATTCCGGCAGGAACGCCTGGCGCCACCACTTGCTGGCCTACCGCACCGCATCCCGGCCCACCCTGTACCAGCGTGTCGTTGGCGACCTAATCACCGCGCGGCGTATTCTGGATGCGGTGGTGGCGGGCACCATCGACATCGGCCCGCTCGATGCCTATTGGCACGCGCTGATCCGCCGACATGCGCCGGATCTCACCAAGAATATCCGCGTGCTGGCCGCGACCGCTGTCGCCCCCATCCCGGCCCTGGTCGCGAGCCCGACCCTGCCGGCAGCGACCCACGCACGCCTGGCCGCAGCCTTCGCAGCGGCGGCCACCCGGCCCTGGTTCGCGCCCCTGGCGGAGCCGTTGCAGCTGGCCGGCTTCGCCCGCATCGCAAAAGCGGATTTTGACCCCACTCTGGCGTGGGATCAGGCGGCGCGGATGGTAAACTATCCGTTTCCCGCATAGCCGCACTGGTTCATGCGAGTCAAAGGCGAAGAATGGCCCGAGATTGCTATGCGGGCCGTTGTTAACAGGGGGTGTTTAGAACGTAAACCAGCTACTGTCGGGGAAGTGGGCGCGCTCCAGTTGGCGTGTGAGCGGGACTGCCCATGCCGGCTTTGTGCTGGATGCACTCGACCAGGCGCTGCACGAACGTAGGCCAGCTCACCGCGGCGGGTTGGTTCATCACTCTGATCGCGGCAGCCAATACCTGTCGATCAAGTACACCGAACGCCTGGCTGACGCTGGCATCGAGCCCTCTGTCGGCAGCGTCGGCGACAGCTATGACAACGCCCTCGCTGAAAGCATCAACGGCTTCTAAAAAGCCGAGGTGATCTATCGCCGCGGGCCGTGGCGGAGCTTCGAGGCTGTCGAATTCGCCACACTCGAATGGGTCGACTGGTTCAACAAGCGCCGGCTGCTGGAGCCAATCGGTAACATCCCGCCGGCCGAAGTGGAGGAACGCTACTACGCCGCCTTGCAGGACCAGAAACTGGCGGCGTGACTCAAACCAAACAGCCTCCGGCAAATCCGGAACGACTTAATCAGTTGTGTTTAGCCAATACATTTCTCTATAAAGCTATCAGGCTTGAAGTCATACGCAAAACAGGACGCTAGGGTCCGCTATGGCAGCTGATGACAACAGCGCAAGGCCCTGGCCTCCGGCAGCGACGGCACCCATACTCTTCGGTGTTGCCGCCGGGAGCGCTGCCATGTCTGACGCCGACCTCGACCTCACTGCTCTGCCCGATGACGAGCTGATTTCCCAGATCCATCAAGACCTTTACGATGGTTTGAAGCCAGAAGTCGAAGAGGCGGTGCACATTCTGCTCGGGCGTGGCTGGCAGCCCTATGACGTGCTGACCCAAGGCTTGGTCGAAGGCATGCGCATTGTCGGCGTCGATTTCCGTGATGGCATCTTGTTCGTTCCCGAAGTGCTGCTGGCGGCAAATGCAATGAAAGCAGGCATGGCCATCTTGCGGCCGTTGCTGATTGCAACCGGCGCGCCTAAGCTTGGTAAAATGGTAATTGGCACCGTAAAAGGCGATATTCACGATATTGGAAAAAACTTGGTCTGCATGATGATGGAAGGTGCCGGGTTTGAGATCGTCGATCTCGGCATCAACACAGATGTTGGCACGTTCTTAGACGCGCTGCGCACGCACCGGCCTGATATTCTTGGCATGTCGGCCTTGCTGACCACCACCATGCCGTACATGAAAATCGTTATCGATGCGCTGAAAACCGAAGGCTTGCGCGACGATGTCATCGTGCTGGTCGGCGGCGCGCCAGTGAACGAGGCGTTCGCCCAGTCCGTCGGGGCAGATGCCTACTGCCGGGATGCGGCCGTCGCCGTGGAAACCGCGAAGCGGCTGCTGACTCAAGGGGCGCGGGCCTGACCGGGGTGATCATCGCGTGCGGCGCGCTCGCCCGCGAGGTGAAGGCGGTGCTGGCCGCCAATCAGCTGGATTGGGCGGTGCGGCTGCTGCCCGCTCGCCTGCACAACCGGCCAGACCAGATCGCGCCCGCGGTGGAGCAGCTGATCCAAGCACTCAGCGGTCACTATCACCCGATCGTCTGCGTCTATGGGGATTGCGGCACGGGTGGTGCGCTCGATCAGGTGCTTGAGACGCACGGCGTCGACCGGTTGCCGGGTGCGCACTGCTACGATCTGTTCGCTGGACCAGAAGTAGTCGCCGCAACCCTGGCCGAGGCGCCCGGGAGCTTTTTTCTGACTGATTTCCTCGCCCGCCATTTCGAGCGGTTGGTCTGGCAGGGCCTCGGCCTCGACCGCCATCCAGAGCTGTTCGATGCGTATTTCCAGCACTACACCCGCGTGATCCACCTGGTGCAGATCCCCAACCCCGCGACCGCGGCGGCCGCCCGCGCTGCCGCCCAGCGCTTGCGGCTGCCGCTTGAGGTGGTGCACACCGGTCTCGATCACCTAAAGCTGGGCGCTTGGCCTAGCTAAAGCTAGGCGCTTCTTGGCGAAACGGCCCACCCTCGGTCAGCGCTGCCACTTCGGCCGCGACGTAGCTGCGCTCGCGCACCAGATAGGCGGCCACGGCCTGGCGGAAGCCAG
>JAAFHH010000550.1 GCA_013297545.1 Alphaproteobacteria bacterium | reverse complement strand
CAACGTCGCCCCCTGGAGCCGCGCCAGCATGACATCCCGCAGTGCAAGCGCGGAGCGCTTGAAGGCATCGCGCTGCAGGTCGAACAGGGTTTGGGTCGTGACCGGTGCAGAGCCACCCAGCAATTCTGCCATCCGAGTGATGCGATCATCGTTGGAAAAGAACCAGCCGATCGGGATTTCCGCGTCCGCCGGGCGGTTGTTGGCCGATGCCACGAACCCGGCCGCCGGATTGTAGACCGCCGGCAGATCAGCACTGGTCGCGATCTGGTCCCAAGCGGCCGCGGCACTTGCCGGCTGCACGATATCGGTCGGCCGGGTGAGCGGGCGGCGCGGCAGCATGGTGGCGGTCACCTGGCCGATGTTCCCATGGCGATCGGCGTAGATCATGTTCTGCGGCGAGACGGCAAAACCAGTCAGCGCCGCACGGAACCCCTGCCAATCGCGCGCCCGGTTGAGCCGCAGCATCGCGGTCAGCTCATCGGTTGGTTGATGGCCGATCCAGCGCAGCGCAAACCGTTCGCCCGGCCGGGTGCGGAGCAACGGCGCGTCGGACAGCACCGGGCCGAAGCGGCTGTCGCGGATCGTCGCCGTACTGTCGAACCAGAAGCGCTGCACCAACGGCTCGCGCCGGACGGTGAGTTCGCTCTCCGGCACGGTCGACAGATCAATCAAATCGGAATTGGCGGAGCGCATGTTGGTGCCGCCCCAGGCGATATCCGCATTGCGGCCAACCGCGACAAACGGCAGCCCCGGCACCATCAGACCGAGCATGTGGAACGATGGGGTCTTGAGGCCAGCTATCACCCAGGTGTTCGGCTGGGAGAGGCCAAGGTGCGGATCGCTCGCGATCATCGCGGCCCCCGACGCCGTGCGCCGGCCCGCCACCGCAGCGGAGTTGGAGCCAACGCGGGCAGCCGAGCCCAGCACCTGCTCCAACGCCGCCGTGCCGGGGGCAATCGAGGGCACCGAACTGGTGCCAGCCTCCAGCAGGCGGGCGTAGAGCTCTGGCCAATCGGCGCGCTCGCGGTATTGCAGCAGGCGGAACCAGACCAGCCAGTTGACGTCCGTTGAGGCAAGCCGGCCGATGGTGATCAGATCCTCCGCCGTGAACGGCACGCGCTCAAGATTGCCGATGACATATTCATGGGGTGGCGTCGCGATCGTCGCCTGGACATGGTTGAGGCCGCGCAGGAAAGCATCGAGCAGCCCGCGTTCTTCGGCCGGCATCGCCGCCAACACCTGGGGAGCCACCCGCCCGAAGCCGAGCAGCCGGACCGAGCGATCGATGTCGGCCGCGAGCGGGCCCGCCACTTCCGAGATCCGCCCTTGGGAGATGTGCCGCAACAGCTCGATCTGCCCGAGGCGCAGGTGGCCGTGCACCATGCCAAGCGCGTAGAAGCCATCCTGGTCGGTGGCCGCCTCGACAAACGGGATCGCGCGCGCATGCCAGTGCACAGTGACCGGCTGGCTGAGGCCAGGCCCAGTGGTCGGCAAGGCGGCGAGGCGCTGGTCCAAGGTGGTTGGGTGCGGCAGGGGGGTCAGCACGGCGCAGCCACCAAGGCCGATCACCGTGGCAAGCCCGCAGGCGAGGGACCGCGCGCTGCGGCGGAAGGGGGACGTCATCGAGGGCTCCTGAACCAGTCGCCACGGAGGTGGGCTGGCGCCCGCCCGCGGCAAGGGCTGGCAATGTCGCTTGCGCTTTGTGGCACGCTCGTGTATCCCCTCGCCTCCGTTCGGGCGCTTGGCGTCCGTTCCTGTTATTGCGGTCCTTGTGCCGCGCATAAGCCGAGATGCAGCGCCGATGAAGAAGGACATCCACCCCGACTATCACGCCATCACCGTGGTGATGACGGACGGCACTCAATACGAGACGCGCTCGACCTACGGCAAAGCCGGCGACACGCTGCGTCTTGAAATCGACCCGAAGTCCCACCCGGCCTGGACCGGCGGCCAGCAGCGTATGCTCGATCGCGGCGGCATGCTGGCGCGCTTCAACAAGCGCTTCTCAGGCTTTGGCCTGAAGCCGGAGTAGGCTACTCAAACAGCGTCGTCAAACGGGCGAGCACGTCTTGGAGCAGGTCGTTTGGCACTGTTTCGAGACGCCGCCCCTTTCTTGCTTTGAGATCCACTACTCTCGGTTGATCACATAGTACGATACCAGTAGTGCTTGTGCCACTTGCGGCGAGAGATACGGCGTAGCCAGCCCTGCGTGCAAACTCGCCGCCGCTCGTGATCGGCACGACGACAGCCGTGTTCGTCAAACGATTGAACCGAGCTTGCGTGACGATGAGCACCGGCCGTATGCCCCGCTGCTCATGACCAACCACCGGGTCTAAATTGACGAGCCAAATCTCTCCGCGCTGCACTACACCAGCTCGCGGCCAACGGCTGGGGCATCGATAAAGCTTCGATCGGTCGGCACGAGCGCTTCGTGCTCGGCGATCAGATCGTCGAACCGATAGCGCGGCCGAGGGGCCGGATCGATCACCAAGCGCTGACCGTCTACTGCGACGCCAACCTCAGCGCCAGCCGCGAGATCGAGCTGTTCCAGCAAAGCCGGCGGGATCGCCAGCATGGTTGAGCCA
>JAAFHH010000549.1 GCA_013297545.1 Alphaproteobacteria bacterium | reverse complement strand
CTCGGCGCTTGGCGGGATCTTTCTCCCGCATGCGCGCCCGGTTGCGATCGGATTGCACCAAGATCTGGTCGGCTGCAATCGGGCGACGGCGGCGGTCGTAACGCTCCAGGTGATCGAGCGGGGCACCGTTCAGGACGGCGATCAGGTGCTCCGCCAACTCGAACGCATCGTGCAGCCCGCCATTGAGGCCCATGCCGCCAGCGGGTGAGTTCAGGTGTGCCGCGTCGCCCGCGAGGCCAACCCGGCCGACGATGTACTGCGGCACGATGCGCTGATGCACCCGGTACGGGCGCTGTTCCAGCACGGGGTAGGCCTGATCCCGCAGCACGATCAGCTGCAGGGCGGCTTCGATCGCATCCGGCGCCATCTGCTCTTCAATCGAGACGTCTTCGCGCGGGTAGAGCGAGACGCGCCAGCGGCCCGGCACCTTCAGCAGCGAAAAGTTCCCCCCCGGCCGCCAGCAGTAGCTGACGTTGCTGAGGCCCTCCAAATGATCCTCGAACGGGACCGTGGTGGTCACCAGCAGCGTGGTCTCAGGGTAGGTCTGGCCGTCGAACGCCAGACCAAGGGATTTGCGCACTGCACTGCGCGCGCCATCGCAGCCAATCACGAACTTGGCGCGGCGGGTGGTGCCATCGCCGAGGGTGACCGCCGCGCCCGCCGCGTCTTGGGCAACCTCGCCAACCGCCGCCCCCCAGGTGATCGAGGCTGGATCAACCCGCCGCAGCAGCGCTTCAGACAGTTTCCACTGCTCGCACTGCAGCCGGAACGGGTGCGCCGTGACATCGGACAGAATGCCAAGATCAAACACCGCGCGATCACCATCCGGGTGCAGGCGGATCTGCCAGTGCGGGCAGATCAAGCCGCGGACCACCAGCTCGGCCGCGACGCCGGAGGGGGCCAGCAGATCCAAGGTCGGCGGGTGGAAGGTGGAGGCGCGCAAATCCCGCTCCAGCCCCGCTGCCGCCTCGACCACCGCAACCGCAACCCCGCGGGTCTGCAGCAGCCAGGCGAGGCAAAGGCCAACCGGTCCCGCACCAACAATCAGCACATCTGCCACGCGACCCTCCGTTGATGCCGATTGATCTTGTCCTATTGTTAAGACAAGCTGGTTGCAAGGTCTTTCGGGGGAAGGGTCGTATCCGTGGCTGCAGCAGCAGGTCTCGCACCACCAGCCGGGCGCCGCATCGCCGTTGTCGGTGCTGCTGGCGGCATTGGCCGCGCGCTGGTCGAGGCGCTGCGGAATGCCGGCTGCACGGTGATTGGGCTCGACCTTGCGACATCACTCCACCGCCACCCGTTGCCAGCCGGTGTATTGGCGCTGGCGATCGATGCGACGGATCCCGATAGCCTTGCCCGCGCGGCCCAGCGCTGCGGCCCCGCCCTCGATGGGGCGGTGCTGCTGGCCGGCTTCGCCGCCCCGCGCACGCCGGCGGTCGAGACCGACCTCGAAACCTGGAGCGAGGTGGTGACCGGCAACCTCACCACCAGCTTCCTCGCCGCCCGGGCGCTGGTACCGCTGCTGCGGCTGGGCACCGCACCGTCGCTGGTCACCATGGCCTCCGGCCTCGCGGTGCGCGCCACCCCCGGCTACGCGCCCTATGGCGCGGCGAAGGCCGGCGTGCTGGCGCTGACCCGTAGCCTTGCGGTCGAACTCGCCCCCACCATCCGCATCAACGCCGTCGCACCAGGGGCGGTCGACACCGCCTTCCTGCGCGGCGGCACCGGGCGCAGTGATGAGACCCAGGAACCGCGCCTCAACCTCGACGCTTATGCCGCCAGCGTGCCCCTGCAGCGGATCGCAACACCAGACGATATCGTCGGCCCGATCCTGTTTCTGCTCGGGCCCGCGTCATCCTACCTCACCGGCCAGACCCTGCACGTGAACGGCGGGCTGGTCATGCCATGATCTCAACCGGGAGACCCCTCATGCTGACCCGTCGCCAAACCCTGCGAGCCGGCACTGCCGTTGCAGCATCGCTGGCCGCCCCCGCCGTTCTTGCCCAAGCGCGCGAGCCGCTGACGGTGATGACGCCGTTCGGCTTCATCCCCGATTTCATCGAGATGATGAACGCGGTCAGCGGTGGCCACCTCACCCGCCACGGCTTTGACGCCCGGTTGCTGGGTGCCAACGGCACCGCCCAAGCGCTGCAGCAGCTGGCGGCCGGCCAAGTGCAGTTCATCCGAGCGGCCTCGATCGACATGATCCGCGCGGCCGGCCAAGGGGCACCCGTGGTAGCGATCGCGACATCGCACCAGGGCTCGACCTTCCACATGATCAGCCCGGCCGACAAGCCGATGCGCGCCGGGGCCGACCTCAAGGGCAAGACCGTTGGCCTCGTGTCCGTTGGTGGCACGACGGATATCTACCTCGACCTGATCCTCGCCAAAGCCGGCCTCCAGAAGACCGATGTGAAGCGCGAGGTAACCGGCAATTCGCCCGGCGCCCTGCAGTTCGTCCGTCAGGGACGGGTGGACTGCTTCATGGCCTCGATCGTCGTACCCGTGCTGCTGCGCCGGGCGAACGAGCAGATCGAAGCCTGGTCAACCGACCGCTACGCCCCGATGCCGAGCCAGTGCTACGTC
>JAAFHH010000557.1 GCA_013297545.1 Alphaproteobacteria bacterium | reverse complement strand
CGCCAGCGTGACCGTCTTCGCCCTCATTTCGCGGCCCGCGCGAGCTTGAGGGCGGCGGGCAGCGCCACCAGCCCAAGGCCGGTTGCGAACCACAAGGTGGCGAGCCGGATCACAGCAGTAGCGGCGACGGCCTGGTCGAGCGGCACGCCGATCAAGGTCAACAGCGCCAGCATGGTCGCCTCAGTGCCGCCAAGGCCGCCGGGCAGCATCGCAATGGTGCCGGCGATCATCGCGAAGCAGAACACGAACATCGCCTGCTGCAAGGTGATCTCTGTGCCGAGTTCGCGCAGCAGCCATTGGAAGGCGTAGACTTCCGCGATCCAGCCGGCGAGCGCCATCAGAAGGCCGAGGCCGAACAAGCGCGGCGACAAGATCGCCCGCGTGCCGCGAATGGCAAAGCGGATGCGCGCAAACAAACGCGGGCGCTTGCGGCCCAAGAGCACCCAGCCCCAGGCCACCAGGCCAAGCAACGGCGCTGGCCGCGCCAGCAGGACAATCGCGATGAACACCAGCACGGCGACAATCCCGGCGTAGATCGCGTAGCCGGCAAAGGCCCCAACACCGGCGAGGCACAGCAGCAAGATCGCCAGGCTGTCGGACAAGCGGTCACCGATGAACATCGGGGCGGCACGCTCATAGGCATAGCCGTGGCAGCGCTGCAGGAACCAGAGGCGAATGGCCTCGCCCGCCTTGCCGGGGCTGGTGGTCAGCGCGAACCCGGCGACGAAATAGAGCGCGTTGCGCGCCCACGGCACGTGCAGGCCCAAGCCATCGCAGAACCACTGCCAGCGCCAGGCGCGCATGCCGTAATTGAACAAGGACAAGGCCAGCATGCCGACGATCAGCAGCGCCGGTAGATTGGTGATGTGCCCCCACACCCGCCCCGCACCGGCCCAGATCGAGCCAAGCGCGAACAGCACACAGAAGGCGACGAGGCCAAGCACGACCGCGTACTCAACCCGGCGGGTGCGCGGCGGCTGGGTTTCCAGGGCGAGGCTGCGCTCAGCCATAGATCAGCACCGCAAACACCGCGAGCCAGCCGGCCACGGCTGTGATCAAGAACCGGTCGGTGATCGCAATCATCGTCGGGTTGCCGGAGCGTTGCTCGACAATGGCGATCTGCAGGTAGCGCAAGATGCCAGCGATCACGAACGGTGCCGTTAAGTAGAGCTGGGTCGACCCCAGTTTCTGCTGCACGGCTGGATCGGTGCAGTAGATCAAGTACGACACCAGCAACCCACCCAGCACTGCCGTGAGCGCCGTGTCGATGAAGGGCAGCGTGTAGCCCGCGAGCGACGACCGGTGGGCTTGATCAAGCGCACGCACCAAATCATCGCGGCGCTTGGCAAGCGCGATGAACAAGGCGAGCAGACCCGTACAGATCAAAATCCAGACACTGGGGGCGACATCGATCAATGCTGCCCCCGCCTCCACCCGCAGCACGAAGCCGAGTGCGATCACCATCACATCCAGGATCGCCATCTGCTTCAGCTTGAACGAATAGGCGACGTTCATGGCGGCATAGACCGCGAGCACCGCGCCAAACGGCCAGGGCAGCATGAAGCCCAGCACAAAGCCGATCAGCGCCAAGGCGACCATCAGCATCAGGGCGACCGGCACCGTGATCTGGCCCGAGGCAATCGGCCGCTTGCGCTTTTCCGGGTGCATCCGGTCGGCATCACGGTCGACCGTGTCGTTCAACACATAGACTGCCGAAGACACCGCCGAGAACGCGACAATACCGAGCGCCACAGTCGCCAGACCATCGCTGGTGACCGCTTCGGGTGTGAAGAACAAGGGGGCGGCGACGAAGCCGTTCTTGACCCACTGATGAGGGCGCAGCAGTCGCAGGAAAGGCGGCACGGGCAGAGACCAACAGAGGAGCAGGGGTCGAAAACCGGCGGGACCGTACACTGGCCAGAGTTACCGCGATACTGAATTCCCGGTCATGCTAACGCGCAAGCGTCTTGTGATCGCCATCACACGAGCATACATTCTAACCACCAGTCAGGGAGAAGCCCATGATCACCCCGCCCGTCCCAAACGTCTTCGTGCAGGCGCTGGCCGGCACCGCGACCCAGCAACGCAACCTGGCCCCGGCAAAACCGGCCCAGGCAGTGACAGCGCGCCCGACCTTGCCGACCCAGAAAGCTGAACGGTCCGAGCCGACCCACAAGCGCCGCCGCGAAGATCAACAGATCGACGAGGAAGCCCAGCACCGTGGTATGCGCGCCGACGTCAGCGTCTAAGCCGGTCTGAACCCGAGCGCCACCAAGCGATCTGCCGCCCGGCGGAGGGCCGCTTTAAACGCTGCCACCGCGTCGCCATCAGCGGCTGCTGCTGCGACGGCGATATCGTAGTGTTCATCGGTCATGGGCAAGAAGCCGAGGCCGCTCGCCGCCGCGACCGCGGAAATCGCGACCCCCCAATCGGCGCGACCTTGTGCCACAGCCGCTGCCACGGCGGTGTGGGAGCGTGGTTGGTTCCAGTAGCCCGCCGGCCGCGCCCCGCTGAGCCACTGGTCGGTCAAGATCCGCGTGCCCGAGCC
>JAAFHH010000548.1 GCA_013297545.1 Alphaproteobacteria bacterium | reverse complement strand
GCGGGGGGAGGGGCGCTGTGCTGGGTGGCGTTGGAGAGAGGTAAAGTGTCACGGCAGCAGTGGAATCGACACATGACTGCCCGCATGGGCGACGCGGAGCACGATCACCTGATGATGCACTGTTCGACTGCCGCCCGCCCCCGCGTTGACCGGGAAGGCGGGGAACGCCGCTGCGGCCAGCGACAGGCGCAGGCGCTGGCCGGGCTGTAGCGTGTAGCACGTCGGGCGCAGTGCCAGATGCACCCGCCCCGATGCCGCGCGGCGGTAGCCGTGGGTGAGGGCGATCACCCGCCCACTCGGCTCCACCACACTCAGCGTGGCCGATAGATCAAAGCTCGGTTGATCGGCCGCAATCTCCACCGTGAGGTCTGGTGCGCCCACGATCGTGCCGGTGAGGGCAGCACTGGTGTAGACCAGCACATCCGCCCGGTCATCGATCGCGGCCCGGTCGCTGAGCGGCGGGTGGCTTGGCACCGGCCGCCAAGGGTCGTGCACCAGCACATCCTCCGCCCCACCACCATCGGGGTCGAGGCGGCCATCGGTGGTGGTCGCGGCGGCGAGGCCGGTGGAGGCGAGGCCGAAGCGGACGTGCGGCGCGTCGGGCCAGTGCTCCATCACCTGCCAGCGCTTGGAACCGATGTCGAACAGGCGGACCTGGGGCCGCGCGTCCCCTTCGCCCTTCAAGTGCCGATCAAAGAACGCGATCTGGTCGCGATCGACCGGGCTCGACGCCTCAGGCCCAAGGTCGAGTGCGCCCACCCGTTGGCCCCACGGTAGGTGCGCCCAGGGGCCGATCAGCAGCGGCTGTTCGGCTGGGCTCAGGCTTTGCGCCTGCCAGCAGCCGAGTGTGCCCATCAGCATCTGGTCTTGCCAGCCGCCGATATGCAGCATCGGCACGGTTACAGGCGTGGGCAGCTTGGCGGCCGGCGCGATCGTCTGCCAGTAGGCTGGATCATCGTCGAGCCAGGCGTGGTGATGGCAGATATAGCCAGCCTCACCCAGGATCTCAGGGCGTAAGGGATCAGGCTCTGCCAACGGCAGCGCACCGGCGGCTGCCACCAGGCGTTCAAACATCGCACGCTCATCGCGGTGGCGTGCGGCAATGGCGGCCATCTGGATCGACCAGCCGACGGTGGCGGCCAGATGGATCACGCCGCCGTCGGCTCGGCTGCCGGAATAGGCCCAGTCATCGCGCAGCTGCCAGCCAACCATGGCTGGTGCCAGCGCATCCACCGGCGCCCCTGCGCTGAGCGCCAAGAGCTGGGTGTTGCCCTGATAGCTAAAGCCGTACATGCCAAGCTTGCCGGAGGACCCCGGCAGGTCGCGTGCCCAGCGCGCACTGGCCGCACCGTCGTCTGCCTCGTCTGCGAACAGCTGGAAGCGGCCGGTCGAACTGCCGGTGCCGCGCACGTCTTGGATCACCACGATATACCCACGCGCGGCGTACGCGGCGGGGTGGGCGTAGACCACGGTGGAGGCAATGCGCCGCCCATAGGGCTGGCGCATCAGCAGCACGGGGTAGCGTCCCGGTGCGGCCGGACGCCAGACATCGGCGTCAAGCCGGGTGCCATCCCCGAGGGTGAGGGAGGATTGTGCGACCTCCGCGACTGGCAGCAGGCTCATGGTGCAGCCTGATCGGACAGCAGGGCCAAGTCTTCGGCATCGAGCGGCACGGGCACTCCAGCGTGGATCAATTCGGCAAACCCCTCGTTCGGCACCATGACGGTCAGCGTGTAGAGCTTGCCTGGCCCGGTGTTTTCCACCACATGCTCACTCCCTGGGCTCAGCAGCAGGCTGTCGCCAGGCGCGATGGGGATCGCATCACCATCGGCATACGCAATGCCGATGCCGCGCAGCACATAGAACATCTCGTACGCCACAGCGTGGCTGTTCGGCGGGGTCTTGCCGCCAACCGCGAACACTTCCACGATCGCGGTGAACCCAACCGGACCATCGGCGACTGGATCGAACAGCGGGATCATGTAGTTGGAGTCGCTGGGTGCGATCCGGTAGCCGACCAAATCAGCCTTGCGCCGCAGCAGGGCGGCGATCATGGCAGCGCCTCGACCAAGTCCTTCGACTGCACGACGAAGCCAAAGCACGTCGCCACATTGTAGCGCGTGGCCTCTGCGCAGTAGCTGGGCGAGGTGGTGCCAGCACAGTCATCGACCAGAATGGTGTCGTAGCCGAGGAAATTGGCGTCCATCAAGGTTGCCAGCACGCACTGATCGGAATTCACCCCAGCGAACAGCAAGGTCGTCACGCCCAACTGCCGCAGAATTGCATCAAGCGGCGTGTCCCAAAAGCCGGACATGCGCATCTTGTTGACCCGGATATCCGCCGGCTCCGGTGTCAGTTCGTCGACGACGGCGGCCGCCCAGGACCCCGCCTCCAACACCCGGGCCCCATTCGGCAAGGGATCGCCAAGACCAGTGCCCGCGCCGGTCGGGTTGTAGACGTGCAGGAGACAGGGCGACAGGTTCAGCCGGTCCGGTCGATTGCCCCAGTTGACCCAGAGCACCGGCACGCCATCTGCCCGCAATTTAGGCAGCAAGCGCTGCAGCGGGGCATAAAGGGCGCGGGCACCTGACAC
>JAAFHH010000055.1 GCA_013297545.1 Alphaproteobacteria bacterium | reverse complement strand
GCCGAGCAGGCCGTAGCCCGCACGGATCACCTGGTCGAGGCCAGCCTCATTCAGGCCGAGGGCGGACAGGTAGTCGATCTTTTCCTCCGCGGTCTCTAGCGTGGCCACCTCCGCTTCGATTGCAGCCGCGATCACCACGGTCGCCGCCCCTTCCGCGCGGGCCTTCTCGGCGACCCGGGCGGACAGCGCGTTGCCGGTCGCGGCCTCTGCCTCATCGACGTTGCAGACGTAGAGGACCGGTTTCGCGGTCAACAGCTGGAAGCCCTTGATCAGCTCCGCCTGCTCAGCCGTCGCCGCCACGGTGCGGGCCGGGCGGCCATCGCGCAATGCGGTCAGCAGGGCCGGCAACAGGTCGAGCTGGGCGACCGCTTCCTTGTCGCCACCGCGCACGCGCTTTTGCAGGCCGATCTCGCGCTTTTCCAAGCTGTCGAGGTCCGCCAACATCAGTTCGGTCTCGACCGTGTCCGCATCGCGAATGGGATCGACCGAGCCTTCAACGTGGGTCACATCGCCGTCGGTGAAGCAGCGCAGCACGTGGACGATCGCGTCGGTCTCGCGGATGTTGGCAAGGAACTGGTTGCCGAGCCCTTCGCCGCGCGACGCCCCGCGCACCAGGCCCGCGATATCGACAAACTCCAGCTGGGTTGGGATCACCTTCTGGGACTTGCCCATGCGCGCCAGCGTGTCGAGCCGCGGATCCGGCACCGCAACGCGGCCGACATTCGGCTCGATCGTGCAGAACGGATAGTTCGCCGCTTGCGCCGCAGCCGTCGCCGTCAGTGCGTTGAACAGGGTCGACTTACCGACATTCGGCAGACCGACGATACCACAATTGAACCCCATGACCGATCACACCCGGCAGCGACAAGACGCAGGCTTCTGCCACAGCCGGCAGGCGGCGGCTAGCCCTTCTGCCGTTCGGAGCCGTCAGCTAAACGAATGCACCGGCCTCCAGCCGATCAATAACCCGCAGGACCTCGGCTGTTCTGTCTTGTTCGATGAGATCAATCGCTGACGCACCGGCCAATTGCGGGTGGGCGGCGCGCAGCCAGGACTTCGCCTCGTCCGGCGCGTAGTGTTCCTCCAGACGAGTCGTAACGGCGTGCAGATCAGCTGCAACCCGATCGGTGCTGGATGATGACATCGCGTGAACTCCGCTGAAGATCCACTACCGCGACTTTGATCTCATGGTTCGCCCTGTCAACCCCTGCCCCTGTGGATCACCTCATCCTCGATCAGCACGTCGCCCGGCTTCAGATCGCGCATGATCGCCAGCGTGGTGTAGTAGGGCGTGAAGTCCGGGTCGGTGGAGCGGAACAGGTCGTCGAAGCTGTTGATGACGAAGTAGCTCTCCTGCACATCGTCGATGCGGTAGTTGGTGCGCATGATGCGCACGAGGTCGTAGCCCAAGCGGTTCGGCACCGGGCTTTCCAGCGCGTAGACGCTCTCCTTAGAACTGGACAGGATGCCCGCCCCATAGATGCGCAGGCCGTCGCCATCGCGGATCAGGCCGAATTCCACCGTGTACCAGTAGAGGCGGGCGAGGTTGTGGAGCGCGTGCTGGCCCATCGCCTTCACACCACCCGCCCCATAGGCCTGCATGTAGTCCGCGAAGATCGGGTTCACCAGCAGCGGCACGTGGCCGAATACATCGTGGAACACATCGGGTTCTTCGATGTAGTCCAGCTGGTCTGGCCTTCGCATGAAGCAGGTCGAGGGGAAGCGGCGGTTTGCCAGGTGTTCGAAGAAAATCTCGTCCGGCACCAGGCCCGGCACGGCGACGATCTGCCAGCCGGTGCGGGCATCCAAGATCTCGTTCAGGCGCCGGAAGTCCGGGATGCCGCCAGCGGTCACCTCCAAGGCTTCCAACCCGGCGAGGAATTCGGCGCAGGCCCGGCCGGGCAGCAGATCGTGCATGCGGCGGTAGAGCGTGGCCCAGGTCGCGTGTTCTTGCGCCGTGTAGTGGTCCCAATGCTGGTCGATGGTGAAATCCCCGCGCGCACTGGCGCTGCGGTGGATCGAGGTGTCGAAGGCGGCAGACATAGCAGCTCTCCCACAAAAGAGGGATGATTTGCGCCGAGACTGCGGGGAGAGCCGGCATTGATGCAAGAGGTGGCCGCCACCTTGAATTCGCCTGAATTCCAGGCGAGTGTATCGCTCGCTCCAGCAAAGGTATCGCCGATGATCCGGCTGTTCGCCCTGTTCTTGGTCCTCGTCAGCCTGCCGGTGCAGGCCCAGACCAACATCCAGCGCTGGGAACAGCAGCGCCAGCGCGACGCTGATGTCGATCGCCAGAACGACCGCTCGTTCCAGCAGCGCCAGCAATTCCGCGACCAGCAGGAACGCCAGCGCGCCTTCGACCAGATCGAAATCGACCGCCGCCAGATCCAGAACCAACGCCTGGAACGCCGCCCGCTCGAATACGATCAACGCCCGGGCGTGGTGGTGGTGCCCCAGCAGCAGCCAACCTGCCGGCAGTACGGCCAAGCCTACGACACGGCGGGCCGGCCGCTTGGGCTTATCTGCCTGCGCTAACCGCGCTGGCTTATGGTTGGGCGCTCACCGCGCCGTCGATCAGTTGCAGGCCGAGCAGGCGTTCGGACGTTTGATCCCACACCACGGCGCCCTGGGTGACCAAGCCCGGCAATGCTGCCAGCCGCTGACTGAACGCGATCGCCGCCGCCCGCGCGGCCGCCACATCGATCGCCTCGAACAGCAGGCTATCGCCCGGCTTGCAGCGCGCGATCAGCGGCAGGTCGGCACCGATCACGGTCGCGATCTTCGGATAGCCACCGGTCGATTGCCGGTCCGCCAGCAGCACGATCGGCCGCCCATTGCCCGGTACTTGGACGGAGCCGATCACGATGCCGTCGGACACCAGATTGTAGTCCCCCGCGTGCTCGATCACCGGCCCGTCGAGGCGGTAGCCCATGCGATCGGCTTCTGGGCTGACAACAAAGGTCTCGCTGAGGAACGTCGCGATGCCAGCCGGCGTGAACAGATCCTCCTGCGGGCCGAGCACCACCCGCACCCGCCGGGGGCTGAGGTCGCAGGCGTCCGCCGGCAGGCGCCGCTCTGGACCGGCAGCGGGCGCGGCGGCAAGCCGGATGCGATCGCCCGCCACCAACGCCCGGCCCGGCCAGCCGAGGCGGGAACGCACATGCACCGACCGGCTGCCGAGCACCGGCTCAACCGCGAACCCGCCCTCGATCGCGAGATAGGCGCGCACCGGGCCACCACCGAGGCTCAAAGTCTGGCCCGGCTGCAGGGTGAGGGTCGTGAGCAGTGGCACCGGCTGCCCATCCACCTTCGCCGTCAGCGCGGGGGTGAGGGCGATTCGCGCCGGCCCGCCCTCGACGGCCCAGCGGCCACCGAACAAGGTTAGTTCAATCGCATGGTCCGTGCCGCTGAGGGCGACGGCCGCTTCAAAACTCAGCCGGTCCATCGGGCCCGCTGGCGTCACACCAAAGCGCTGCCAGCCGAACCGACCGCGGTCTTGGATCGTCGCAAGGCCGCCTGGGTCAAGACACAAGAGCTCTATCATGCGGCGGGTCCGAGGTCGCGCGGCAGGGCTGTCGGATCAGCCGCCAGGGCCGCGTACGTCGCGTCATCGATCGCCTCAAACCGGATGTCGTCGCCAGCGGCGAACAAAAACACCCGCTCACTGCGCGCGGGATCGAACACGGTGAGTGGGGTGCGGCCGATCAAGTGCCAACCCGACGGCATATCCATCGGGTTGATACCGGTCTGCTGGCCACCGATCGCGACTGATCCCGCTGGTGTCACCAAGCGCGGCGACACCCGGCGCGGGGTGTGGAGTGCGGGGTCGAGCCCGCCCAAGTACGTAAAGCCCGGAATAAAACCGATCATGTAGACCCGGTAGGTCGCGGCCGTGTGGCGGCGGACCACCTCATCCTCGCTGAGGCCCCGGGAGGCTGCGAGCGACGGCAAATCCTCCCCCCACGCCGCACTGTAGGCGACCGGCACCAGCAAGGTGCGGCCGGTTGCCGTTACCGCCGGCGGATCGGCCAAGATCGCCTCGACCGCGGCGATCAGGGTGTCGTGGTCGGTTACCACGGGGTCGAACAGGATCGAGAGCGAGCGGTAGCTCGGCACGCATTCCACCACGCCCGCCAGTGGATTGGCGGTCAGCGCTTGGTCCAGCGCTTGAACCCGGGCGTGCAGGGCAGGGTCGATCGTCGTGCCGAACTCGACCGAGAGCGCTGCCTCGCCCGCGATCAGATACCGCGGACGGATCACGCGAGGCCACGCCGGATCGCGTCACCATCCGCACCCGCCCGGCGCTGCCACGCCTCGATCGCGGGGGCGGACGCACTGGTTGCCACGCGCAGATCAGCATCGGCGGGGTCAATCACCCGCACACCATTGGCGGTGAGCCGCTCGCGCGCGGCGAGCGAACTCGCGGCCGCGGCTGCCCAGCCGGCACTCTCTGCGCGCTTGGCGGCCTCCAACACGGCGGCTTGCACGTCGGCCGGCAGGCGGCGGAACGCGCGTTCCTGCACCACGGTCGCGTTGCGCGGGTGGTGGGCACCAAGGTCGAGGAAGCCGCCAGCGAACTGCCAGCTGCGCTGCTCCACCGCGGTGGTGATGGCGGTGAAGGCGCCGCGGATCCGCCCGCTGCGAAAGGCATCCGCCACCTCTGCAATCAGCAGGGTGACGGGTTCCGCACCAAGGCCGCGCACGGTCTGCGCCAACGCCCGGCTGCCAGCCCGGATCGACCAGCCCGCAACATCGCTGAGGGTTGCTGGCGGCTGCGCCACCACCAGACCAATCCCAGGCGAGGGCAGCGAATAGAGCAGGCGCAGCCCGCTCGCAGCCAAGCGCTTTTCCAAGAACGGCTTTTGCAGATCATAGAGACGGCGCGCCCCGGCCCAGCCCGGTGCCAGGAACGGCACGCTGTCGGTGCCGAACACCGCGTCTTCCTCGGCATGGGCTTGGAGGGGAAAGTCGCCGATCAGCACTTGGCCGCTGGTGACGGCGTTCTTGATCTCCGGTGCTTTGAACAGCTCCGCCCCCGCTTGCACCGCGAGCTCCAGCCGCCCACCGGTCTCGCGCGCGACCGCCGCGGCGAAGCGCTGGGCGGCGTCGGTGTGCAGATTGCGCAGCGCATAGGGGGCCGCGAAGTCCCACCGCTCAGGCGTCACCAGCGCCTCGGCCGGCCGCACGAGGCCCAGCAGCGGCAGTGCCCCCAAAAGGCCGCGGCGGGAAACAAGCTGGGTGGTCATCGGTGCCATCGATCATCCCACGGTGTGCCATCCCGGCTATCCGGGCTGCCGCCGTCGCAGTAGACTCGGATTAGGCCTTGAGCAGATGCAAGGAGAAATCGCACGTGCGCGTCGACTTGAACAGTGACCTCGGTGAAAGCTTTGGGGCGTGGACCATGGGCGACGATGCAGCGCTGCTTAGCATCATCACCTCCGCCAATGTTGCCTGCGGCTTTCACGCCGGTGATCCGATGGTGATGGCGGCAACCGTGGCGGAGGCGAAAGCCAAGGGTGTGGCGATCGGCGCGCATCCAGGCTTCAACGACCTCGCCGGTTTCGGCCGCCGGGTGATCCGCGGCGATAGCCTGAGCGACATCGAAGCGATGACGGCGTACCAGATCGGTGCGCTGCAAGCCCTCGCCACCCGCGGCGGCCACCGGGTTGGCCACGTGAAAACCCACGGTGCGCTCGCCAACATGGCGGCCGATGACGCGGACCTTGCGCGTGCGATTGCGCGGGCCGTGAAGGCGGTGGACCCGAGCCTGATCCTGGTCGCCATGGCCGGGACCGAGCAGGAACGTGCGGCCGAAGCGGTGGGATTGAAGTGCGCGCACGAAGTGTTCGCCGACCGCGCCTACACGCCAACCGGTCGGCTGGTCAGCCGATCCCAGCCGGGGGCCGTACTGCATGATCCGGAGATGGTCGCCGCACGCGCGCTGGCCATGGTGCAGGCAGGCGCCGTCACCAGTATGGACGGCCAGGTGATCCCGGTCGGCATCGACACGATCTGTGTCCACGGCGACAGCCCGGGCGCCATTGCGATGGCCGCGGCGGTGAAGGCGAAGTTGGCGGCTGCCGGGGTAACGATCGCGGCGTTCAGCAGCTGGATCTAGCCCGCCGCTTCCCAGCCTATCGCCCCTCCCCTCGCAAGCGGGGGGAGGCCGGGAGGGGGGATCACAAGGGATGCGGCATCGACGGTATCAAGCGACGGTCTTGAGAGTTTGCGGGGTGCGATAGCGGCTGGTCCCCCCCTCCCACCCTCCCCCCGCTTGGCAGGGGGGAGGGGCTTCTCGCAACTACAGCTGCCCGTGGCAGTGCTTGTACTTCTTGCCGCTGCCGCACGGACACGCGTTGTTGCGGGCGACTTTGCCCCAGGTGCTGGGGTCCGCGCGGTCGATGTGGCGGCCGAGGGTGTCGTCGTATTCGTACCCTGCCGGGATTGCCACCGGCTGCGGCGCGGCGCGGCGCGGCAGGGTTGCGACGTCACCACCGGCGGCGGGCAGGGCGACACTGTCCCAGATCGCGTCGATCACTTCTTTTTCGGCTGGGTCGAGCGGTTGCGGCGGCGGCGGTGCGTCCTGCGGCGCGTCGAAGCGCATGTCGAGGTTCGCGAGCACCGTGGTGATCGTCTCGCGCAGCCGCACCAGCATGGCGTCGAACAGCTCGAACGCTTCTTTCTTGTACTCGTTCAGTGGATCGCGCTGGCCATAGGCGCGCAGACCAATGCCCTGGCGCAGGTGATCGAGCGACAACAGATGTTCTTTCCACACCTGGTCGAGGATCTGCAGCAGCAGCGACTTTTCCGCCATCTGCATCAGCTCATCACCGTAGGACGCGAGCTTCTCGGCCATCTTGGCCTCAACCGCATCGCCCAGGCGCTGGCGGATTTCCTGGTCTGCGATGCCTTCCTCGGCGGCCCACGCCTTGATCGGCAGATCGAGCCCGAACACCCGGCGGACATCGTCGGCCAGATCGTCGGTTTTCCATTGCTCAGCGAACGCGTCGGCCGGGATGGCTTTCGCCACCATCTCGTCCATCACTTCGGCGCGCATGGACTGGATGGTGCCGCCAACATCATCGGCCGACATGATGTCGCGCCGCTGTTCGTAGACCACCTTGCGCTGGTCGTTCATGACGTTGTCGTACTTCAGCAGGTTCTTGCGCATTTCGAAGTTGCGCGCTTCCACCTTCTGCTGGGCCTTTTCCAACGCTTTGTTGATCCAGGGATGGATGATCGCTTCGCCTTCCTTCAGGCCAAGCTTGACCAGCATGCTGTCCATCCGGTCGGACCCGAAGATCCGCATCAGATCATCTTCCAGCGACAAGAAGAACCGCGAGGCGCCGGGATCGCCCTGCCGGCCGGAGCGGCCGCGCAGCTGGTTGTCGATGCGCCGGCTTTCGTGGCGTTCGGTGCCCATGACATAGAGGCCGCCGGCCGCTTTCACGATCACCTTGTCGCGTTCAACCTGTGCGCGGATTTCCGCTGTGCGCGCGTCGATCGTCGCCGGATCGCCGCCGGCGGCGATTTCCTGGCGCACCAGCATCTCGACGTTGCCGCCGAGCTGAATGTCCGTACCGCGGCCCGCCATGTTGGTCGCGATTGTCACCGCACCCGGCCGACCAGCCTGGGCGATGATCGCGGCTTCTTGTTCGTGGTAGCGCGCGTTCAGCACCTGGTGCGGCACGCCGCGCTCTTTCAGGATCGCTGCCAGCTGTTCCGACTTCTCGATCGACACGGTGCCGACCAGCACCGGCTGCTGGCGCTGTTGGGCTTCGGCGATCAGGGTGCAGATCGCGTCGTACTTCTCGCGGTTGCTGCGATAGACCTCGTCATCCTCGTCTTTGCGGGCGACGGCGACGTTGGTCGGGATTTCGCAGACCTCGAGCCCGTAAGTTTCCTGGAACTCGGCGGCTTCGGTTGCGGCCGTGCCCGTCATGCCGGCGAGCTTCGGGTAGAGGCGGAAGTAGTTCTGGAAGGTGATGGAGGCCAGCGTCTGGTTCTCCATCTGGATCGTCACGCCCTCCTTGGCCTCCAAGGCTTGGTGCAAGCCTTCGGAGAAGCGCCGGCCTTCCATCATACGGCCGGTGAATTCATCGATGATGATGACTTTGTCATTGCGCACGATGTAATCGACATCGCGGGTGAACAGCTTGTGGGCGCGCAAGGATTGGTTGACGTGGTGGACGAGGTTGACGTTGTGCACGTCGTACGAGTCGCCCTCAACCAACAGGCCGGCACCGCGCAGCTGTTCTTCGATCCGGTCGTGACCCACTTCCGTCAGGTTGACCGTGCGCTGCTTTTCATCCTTCTCGAAGTCGGCCGCGACCAGCGACGGCACCAGCGTGTTGACCACGCGGTAAAGCGCTGAGCTGTCTTCCGCCGGGCCGGAGATGATCAGCGGCGTGCGCGCTTCATCGACCAGGATGCTGTCGACCTCGTCGACGATGGCATAGAAGAACGGCCGCTGCGCCATGTCGGCCAGCCGGTACTTCATGTTGTCGCGCAGATAGTCGAAGCCGAATTCGTTGTTGGTGCCGTAGGTGATGTCGCAGGCATAGGCCGCGCGCCGCTGCTCATCATCCAGGCCGTGGACGATGCAACCCGTGGTCATGCCAAGGGCGGTGAAGATCTGCCCCATCCAGGCACTGTCGCGCTGGGCTAGATAGTCGTTCACGGTGACGAGGTGGGCACCCTGGCCGGCGAGCGCGTTCAGATACAGCGGCAGGGTCGCGGCCAAGGTCTTGCCTTCACCGGTTTTCATTTCGGCGATCATGCCGCGGTGCATGACCATGCCGCCGGTGAGCTGCACATCAAAGTGCCGCTGACCGAGCGTGCGCCACGCCGCTTCCCGCACGGTGGCGAACGCCTCCGGCATCAGCTTGTCCAGGGTTTCGCCCTTGGCCAAGCGCTCGCGGAATTTCACGGTCTGGTCGCGCAAGGCGGCGGCGTCCAGCGCCTTGATCGCGGGTTCCAGCGCGTTGATCTGGTCGACGGACTTGCGCAGGCCCTTCACGACCCGGTCATTAGCGGAGCCAAACAGCTTCCGCGCCAAGGCGGCGAACATGCGAGAACCTCGATCGTAAACGTGACACCAAGCCAACGCCGCAGCCGCGACGGCCCGGGGAGTAGGGTGCAGACATAAGCACCCGCCCTGCCCCTGTCAACGTGAGGGGCTTGGGGGAGGGGATTTCGTATCCATCACGCCGCAACGTCCCACGCTATCGCCCCTCCCCCCGCAAGCGGGGGGAGGGGCGATAGACTTGATGGGATTTGCACTATCTTGCTTTTGCCTTTCGGTCGACAGCGCCGTGGAGCGTTGAGACTGTACGACCACCCGGAGCGGCGCGTGCACTCCCCCGCGGCCAGCCGTCGCCTTGTCCGCTGGCGGCGCATCGGTGTATGAGCGATTGCATGTTTGCACCCACCCGTCGCAGCCTGATCGCTGGTCTGACCGCCGCCCCGCTGATCACAACCGCCCACGCGCAGTCTTTCGGCCGCTTTGCGGTGGTGATGAATTCGGGCGATGACAGCCTGTCGATTCTCGATATCGATCGCTATGTCGAGGTCGAGCGCCGCCCGGCACCGCGCGAGCCGCACCATTGGGCACTGTCGCCGGACCGGACGGAGCTGGTGATCGGATCATCGGCCGCGAACGCGCTCACCGTCTTGTCGACCGCGACGGGGCGCGAGGTGCGGCGGATCGACCGGTTTTCCAACCCCTACCACTTGCTGTTCTCACCCGATGGCCGGTTTCTGGTGGTGGCAGAACTGCGCCTCGATGCCGTGTCGATCTACCGGGCGGCAGACCTCACCTTGCTGCGGCGCATCCGGGTGCCGCGCCAGTGCAGCCACATCGTGATCACGCCGGACAGCCGCACCGCCTATGTCACCGTGCAGCTGACCGGTAAGGTGGTGGAGGTTGACCTCGAAGCCCTCGAGATCACCTGGACGGTCGATGTCGGCCCGGAACCCGCCGGCATCGTGCTGAGTGCCGACAGCACGACGGTCGCCGTCGCGGTGATGGGAGCGGATTACATCACGCTTCTGAACCGGGCGGAGCGCCGCATCGCTGGGCGCGTGCGCACCGGCCGCGGGGCGCATGCCTTCCCGCAGCTGTTTGATGCGGACACGCTGTTCATCTCCAACCGCGTCGAGAACACGATCAGTCAGCTGGATGCGCAAACCAAGGCCGTGCGCCGCACGATCCCGATCCCGGGCGGGCCGGATTGCTTTGCGCTCTCGCCCGACAAGTCGGAACTGTGGATCACCGGCCGGGTCAACCATCAGGTGATGGTGATGGATGTGGCAACCGGCGCCCTCAAGCACCGCATCCGCGTCGGCCGCAGCCCGCACGGCATCTACCTGCCGCCGTTCGCATGAGCAGTTGGCGCATCGGCGTCGACCTCGGCGGCACCAAAACCGAAGCGATTCTGCTGGATCCTGCCGGCACCGAGATCGCGCGCGAGCGGATCGCCACACCATCGTTCGACTATGACCAGATCGTTGCCGCCATCGGCGCGCTGGTGGTCGGCATCGAGCACCAGGCTGGCGTAACCGCAAGCGTGGGGGTTGGCACGCCGGGTGCCATCTCCGCCGCGACGGGCCGGCTCAAGAACTCCAACACTGAGGTGCTGAACGGCAAGCCGTTGGATCAGGATCTGGCGCGCGTGCTCGGCCGGCCCGTGCGGCTGCAGAACGATGCCAACTGCTTTGCGGTGTCTGAGGCTGTCGACGGTGCGGCCGCCGGCAAAGCGGTGGTGTTCGGCGTTATCCTCGGCACCGGTGTCGGTGGTGGGGTTGCGATCAACGGCGCGCCGCACCGCGGTCCGAATTCGATCGGCGGCGAGTGGGGCCACAACCCGCTGCCCTGGCCGGCCGACGATGAGCGGCCGGGTCCCGCCTGCTACTGCGGGCGCAGCGGCTGCATTGAGCGGTTTCTGTCTGGTCCGGCCCTGGCGCGCGATGGCGGGGCAACGGCGCCAGAGCTCGTCCGGTTGGCCGACGCCGGCGATGCTGCTGCAACCCGCGTGCTGGAACGCTACGAACACCGCCTCGCCCGCAGCCTGGCGACCGTCATCAACATCCTGGATCCCGATGCGATCGTGCTCGGCGGTGGCCTCTCGCAGTTGGCGCGCCTGTACACCAATCTGCCGCGGCTCTGGCAGGCCTATGTGTTTTCCGACCGCTGCGACACACCGCTGTTGCCGCCGCGCCATGGCGACAGTTCTGGTGTGCGCGGGGCGGCATGGCTGTGGGGCAAGACCTAGCCGATCACCTGGCGCGCGCGGTAGCCGATGCCGCGTTCGGTGACGATCAGCGCCTGGCCGTCGCTGCCGGGCCCGAGCTTTTTGCGCAGGCGGCTGACCAGCGTGTCGATCGATCGTTCAGTAACCGCTTCGGCGTTCTCGGAGATCAGCTCCAGCAGATAGTCGCGGTTGAGTGGGCGGCCCTTGGCATCGACCAGGGCTGCCAGCAATTCGTACTCGCCCTTGGTCAGGGTGAGTTCTTGGCCGTCCGGGTCGGTCACCAGCCGGCGGCCGAAATCCACCAGCCAGCTGCCGAAGCGGGCCAGACGCTCATTCTGCTTCGGGCCGGGATCAGCGATGCGCCTGAGGGTCGAGCGCACGCGCGCCAGCAACTCGCGCGGCGCAAAAGGCTTCACGACATAGTCGTCAGCCCCCAGTTCGAGGCCGAGCACTGCTTCGGTTTCGCCGCCGAGCGAGGTGACGAAGATCAAGCCAGCGCGGCTGACCTG
>JAAFHH010000547.1 GCA_013297545.1 Alphaproteobacteria bacterium | reverse complement strand
GGAGCCGTTGCGCGCCCGCCGCCTGCCACCGCGGCTCGCGAGCGACCTTGAGGATCTGGCCGCGCAGCTGCCGATCTTCGCGACCGCCGTGACGGAAGCCTTCGCGCTGCACGATCGGCGCGTTGCGGCCCTTGAGCACGTCGACACCGCCTTCGGCGCGCCGATCGCCGAGCGGATCGCCGAGTTGACCACCCAGCGCCTGACCTTGGTGAGCGAGCGCGAAGCCGCTGCCAGGCTCGGTGCGGCTGAGAGCATCACCACGCTCTTCACCATGCTCGCGATCGGACTTGGGCTCGGCATCCTCGCAACGGTCGTGATCGGCGGTGGCATCGGCCGGGCCGTGCGTCAGATCACCACCGCAATGATGGCATTGGCCGCGGGGGAGCGCACGAGCCCGCTCAGCCTCGCCAAACGTCACGATGAAATCGGCGCGATGGCAGGCGCACTCGAGGTGTTTCGCGCCAACTTGGCCGAAACCGAACGCCTGCGTTCAGACCAGATCGCGAGCGACGCCCGCCATGCCGAAGAGCGGCGCGCCACCATGCAAACCCTGGCAGACCGGTTCGAACACACGGTTGGCGCTGTCGTCGAGGGGGTCGCGGACGCCGCTGCCGCCTCGCGTACGGCGGCCGGTCGCTTGCAGGCGACGTCGGCCGCGACCTTGGCGCAGTCCCATACCGTCGCAACCATTGCCGAAGCCGCGATGGCGAACATGGAAACCGTGGCAGCCGCATCAGAAGAACTCAGCGCCTCCATCACCGAAATCGGCCGCCAGATGGCGGACGCCAGTGCGATGACCGACGACGCGACCCAGCGCGCCAAGAAGGCCGAACAGCACATGACGGCGCTGGTGACCAGTGCGGAGCGCATCGGCTCCGTCGTCGCGCTGATCGGTGAGATCGCGGAACAGACCAACCTGCTCGCCCTCAACGCCACCATCGAAGCCGCGCGCGCCGGTGATGCCGGACGCGGCTTCGCCGTGGTGGCATCGGAAGTGAAGGCACTCGCCACCCAAACCGCAGAGGCGACCGGCGATATTGGCGGGCACGTGCAGGCGATCCAAACCGCAACGCACGACGCTGTGGCCGCGATCGCCGCCATCGCGGAGGTGATCACCCGGATCGATCACGTCGCGACCTCGATCTCCGCCGCGGTCGAGCAGCAAGACGCCTCGACCCAGGAAATCGCCCGCACGGTGCAGCAGGCGAATGCTGGGGCCTCGGAGACCTCCGCCAGCGTGCGCCAGATCACCGGTGCGGCAGACGAGACCGGGGTGGCGGCAACCGACCTGTTGGGGGCATCGGGTGAGCTTTTGACCCAGTCCGCCCGCCTCAAAGGCGATGTCGCGCAGTTCTTGAACGAGGTGCGCGCGGCTTAAGGCCGCCGGGCGTCCGGCACCACCACCACCGCACCAATCAGCGTCACGAATGCGGCGAGCGCAAACGCAACCGCCGGCGTGCCGGTTGCGTCCATCAGTGGGCCGGCTGCGAGCGGGCCGGTGACTTGGCCGATGCCGAAGATCACGGTCGCCAGCGCCAGCGCGCGCTGGCCCTGTTCGGGTGCGAGGGCACGCACCCGCGCCAGACACAGCGCGGTTGAGCCCATGAAGGTGCCGCCCAGCAGAAAGCCGGCCAACGCTGCCGGCAGCGGTGCAGTCGACACGCACGCGATCGCAAGGCCGAGCGCGTGCAGGCCTTGGACTGGGATCAACATGCGCATGCCGCCGACACGCTGCGCCAGCCGCGCCCAAAACAGCACCGATGGCGCCATCACGATCCCCGCCGCGATCCAGGCGAGGGTGGCGACGGTCGCATCACCGGCGGCGAACACCCGCACGAAGAAGGTACCGCCGGCGCCAAACCCGAAGCTAAGACAGCCATAGGCCGCGATCACCCGCACCATCGGGGCTGAGAGCACCTTGCCCTGGCCAGCGCCACGGCTGGGTGGCGGGGCTTTCAAGACTGCCGCCAACGGCAGCAGCACCGCGGCCAGCACGGCAGAGGCGAACCACACCCGGTCTTGGTTCGGACCCAGCACCAGGGCGAGCGCACCCGTGCCCGCAATCGCGATGCCGACACCGGTGTAGATGTGCAACACCCGGTCGCGCCGACCGATCGCCTCCAACATCGCCGGTGCTGCCGAGCCGACGGCGACGAACACGAGCGCACCCCCAAAGCCCGCAACAAAGCGGCCGATCAGCCAGGCCGATGGGTCCCAGGCGGTCGCAAGCGTGCCTAGGATCACCAGCACACCACCGCCGAGGATCATGGTGCGCGCACTGGCTGCCAATGCAGTCGCGACCACGGCCCCCGCCAGATAGCCCGCGAAGTTAGCAGCACCAATCGCACCAGCCGCCGCGTCATCGAGGCCAGCGGCAGCCTGCATCGCCGGCAACAGCGGCGTGAGCAGAAACCGCCCGGTCCCCTGGGCGATGATGATGCCGGCAATCGCGGCGGCCAGAATCAGGATCATGACGCCCGTGCCAGACGCCGCTCGCGCCACCAGACATAGAGGCCCGAACCCACAATCAACGCGGCACCCAGGAGCGTCCAGCGGTCCGGCACTTCGCCAAACGCCAGGAAGCCGATCAGACCGGCCCAGA
>JAAFHH010000559.1:825-2545 GCA_013297545.1 Alphaproteobacteria bacterium | reverse complement strand
CCACCAGGACCGCGGAGGCGAACATCACGAGATAAGCGCCGATCGAGGGCAGATTGGCATCGAACCAATACCCCAGCAGCACCGCCGAGACGTAGGCGCCGAAGGCGTAGAGCGAGCCGTGGGCGATGTTGAGGATCCGCATCACGCCGAATATCAGCGTCATGCCGACGGCGACGATGAACAGCCAAGCGGCATAGCCAAGGCCATCCACGAAGATGAGCGTAAGGTTGGGCATGGGCGGCACGCTCCCGAAGTCCAGCAGGCCCCGTCCGCTGGCTCAATCCAGCGGACGGGTGGGGAGGATGACTAGTTGCACTTGGCGCCGGGCATGCCGGCTTGCAGCCACTCACCGGCCTTCTGGCCATCGGGCGGGTTCACGCAATCGGCATCGTAGTAGACGACGTCGGTCACCGTCGGCTTGTTGGTCGCCCGGTCGAAGCGGTAGACGCCGATCGCGGATTCCGTGATCGCCTGTTGGCCGCGGTTGTGCGCCATGCGGATTTTGGTGCCGAACGCCTCGTATTCGATGCCGCGGAAGGCAGCCATCACCTCGTCTTGGGTCGGCATGGCGCCGCCTTTGGCAGCAGCCGCGCGGTCATAGGCGATCTTGAGGCCGAGGACGGCTTGCGCGGCGTGGTAGGAGGTGTAGGTCGGCGGCGTGGCGAACTTTTCCTCATAGGTCTTGCGGAACCACTCATTCAGCGGCGTCGGGCGCGCGAACACACCATACGGCCCGCGGCCGGCGATGATGATGCCGTCCGGCAAGCGTTGCCCCAGGCGGAACATCGCGGTCTCCCCGGCGGAGAAGATCAGCTGGGTTTGGCGCTGCAGGTTGCGCGGGCTGATTTGGAAGGCGAAGGCCTCAAGATCCGAGCCGAAGAAGCTCGAGAACGTCACATCTGGCTTTTCATTCAAGAGCGCCGAAATCTCGGCGCCGTACTGGCCAGAACCAAGGGTTGGGAACTGCTCCAACGACGCCGTGGCGTTCGGCTTCAACGCCTTCATCGCCGCCGTGAAGTCGCGCCAGGAATCCTGTCCGAAGGCGAAGTTTTGGTTGATGCCGGCGTAGGTGCGCAGGTTCGGCATCCGACTGGTGATGTAGCGCGCTGCCGTCACGCCATCCATGGTGACGTTGGCGGAGGTGCGGAAGATGTAGGTGAAGTTGTTGTCTTCAAAGACCCGCGGCGTGCCGCAACTGGACAGCACCGTCAGCGTCTTAAGTTCTTCCAGCACCGGCAGGGCAGCGAGGCAGGTGCCAGTGGTGACAAACCCAATCACCGCATCGGGCTTCACCCGCTCGATCAAGGAGCGCACCTCGGTTGCGATGCGCGCGGGCGGGCCGGCTTCATCGACCAAGGTCGCAACCGTCGTGCGCCCTGCCATACCAACCGTGTTGTAAGGCGCTGGCAGCTCGCCAGCATTGATCGCATCGAGGATGAGGCGCGCGCCATTGCGGGCTGGCACGCCGAATGGCCCCGCCGCTGCGCCCGAAAGGTGCGTGACAATGCCGAGGCGGATGGGCTCTGCCTGTTGGGCGAGTGCTGGCGTGACCGTCAGGCTCGCAAGGCCAGCTGCCAGCAGCAGCTTCGATAGGTTCATGATGGTTCCCCCTCTGTGCCGCCTTGGGTGGCGGCTTGGTTGGCAAGCAGCCGGCCTTACACGCCGGCGGTATAGTCCACTTGATGGCGGGCGATCCGCAGATCGCCGAGCTCGCTGCGCA
>JAAFHH010000559.1:0-815 GCA_013297545.1 Alphaproteobacteria bacterium | reverse complement strand
TCTGGGTGAGTGGCGTAGCGGGTTAGCGCTTCTTCGCTCTCAAACTCGCTGACCAGCACGACGTCGCAGGCGTAGTCGACCGCGCTGATGTCGATGCCAACCTCCACATGGGTCATGCCATCGATGCGGCCGCGCAGACCCTCGAACGCCGCTTTGATCTTCGCCCGTGCTGCGACTTTCTCCTGCTGCGTCTCGCCGCGAACACGCCACATGACGATGTGCTTGATGGGCTGGGCCATGGGGTCGTGCCGATCCTGCGGGCTGGAATTCGTGTGACCGTCAGTATGTGCAGGAGGCTGGCGGAATAAAGCGTGACATTCGGAACGGTCTTTTCCGATAATCGGAACAATGGACCGAGTGACCCAGCTAGAGCTGTTCGTCAAAACCGTTGAGCTGCGCAGCCTCTCGCAGGCCGCAGCAGCACTGGGCATGTCGAATGCCGCGGCCAGCCGCCATCTCACGGCACTCGAAGATCGCTTGGGCACCCGCCTGCTGGAACGCAACACTCGCCGGCTGTGGCCGACGGAGGCGGGCCAGGAATTCCACCAGCGCGCTCTACAGCTGCTGGCCGACATGGGTGAGGCGGAAGACGCGGTGCAGGAGCGCGCCCGCGCGCCGGCCGGCCTGCTGCGGGTCACGAGTTCGCTTTCCTTCGCGATGCTGTGTATCGCTCCGGTACTGCCGGCGTTTCGCGCGCTCTACCCCGCGCTCAATGTGCAAGTGACCGCGGCGAACCGCTATCTCGACTTCATCGAAGCCGGCATCGATGTCGCGATCCGCACGCGCGAGCACGAACCCGACAAAAAAAAAAAAAA
>JAAFHH010000546.1 GCA_013297545.1 Alphaproteobacteria bacterium | reverse complement strand
CAGCTGCTCGGGCGTAGCATTGGCCGGGATCATCTGGCGAATGCCCTCAAATCGGCCGGCAGCATCGAAGCGGCCGATCGCTACGTAGGGGCTACCGGTGGCCGGCGTGCGCACGAAGGCATAGCCGGGGCGGCGGATGTCGCGGCGCTGGTCGCGGGTGTAGCCTTGAGCGTTCATGTCGTCGGCTGAGATCTCGCGCGTCTCAAACTGTCCGAGTTCACCCACCGCCGCCACGATCGCGTCGGTCGGGTTGACCGACAGGCGGTTCGGCAGATCGGTCAGGATGCGTTGGTATTCCGCCAAAACGCTGCGGTATTCGATGTTGAGTTCGGCGACCAAGGCCTGACGGCTATCCTGACGGCGATCAAGGGCCGTGAAGATCTGCAAGATCAGCGCGGTCGACAAGGTGATGCCGGCAACGATCGCGGCGGTCATCGCCAGAACCAGCTGCAAGTTCAAACTGCGCGCAACAGCCGACCCCATCCCGCCACGCTGTGGAGTGGAAACAGCGTTGGGTGCTATTGGCTCTACCTGCATCGACCGACTTCCGAATAGCCACAATTTATGGCGGGCTGCCCTGCCCAGGCCCCACACACACCGGCAGTTCTGGCAGCCCTGCATGACGGTTTTCCAAGGTATTATGTTGCTACTCGATGACAGAACCGTGTCGCCCCCGGATGGGTCGCATCTGGACTTCGCGCGCGCTTGTAAGCTAGAGCCTGAACCCGGTTCAGCGATGCAAACCCGAAAGCGGAGGCCGCGATGGCGATCCAAGATCTGATGACGACCCTTGGGGTGCCGACGGCCGCCTGGACCACGGGCAACCGTCCGGTGCGCTCCCCGATTGACGGCGCAGAGCTTGGCCGGGTTGCGGACACGAGCCTGGGCGACGTCGCGGCGGCGATCGAGCACAGCATGGCAGCCTTCAAGGCGTGGCGCACGGTGCCGGCCCCCCAGCGCGGCGAACTGGTGCGCCGCCTCGGCGTGGTGCTGCGCGACCACAAGGCGGCGCTGGGCCAGTTGGTCACCTTGGAAGCCGGCAAGATCGTCCAAGAAGGCTTGGGCGAAGTGCAGGAGATGATCGACATCTGCGACTTCGCTGTCGGTCTCTCGCGCCAACTCTACGGCCTGACCATCGCGAGCGAGCGGCCAAACCACCGGATGATGGAAACCTGGCACCCGCTGGGGCCGGTTGCGATCATCACGGCGTTTAACTTCCCCGTCGCGGTCTGGGCCTGGAACGCGGCCCTCGCCCTGGTGTGCGGCGACAGCACGCTGTGGAAACCGTCGGAGAAAACCCCGCTGACCGCGCTCGCCACCCAAGCACTGTTCGAGCGGGCAGCCGCCGGCATGGATGTGCCGGCTGGCCTGTCGCAGCTGGTGCTCGGGGCAGGCGATGTCGGAGCCGCACTCACCCGTTCGCCCGCGATCCCGCTGGTCAGCGCGACCGGTTCGACGCGCATGGGCCGGGCGGTCGGCCCGGTGGTGGCGGCGCGCTTTGGCCGATCATTGTTGGAATTGGGCGGCAACAATGCCGCGATCATCGCGCCCTCCGCCGATCTCGACCTCGTCGTGCGCGGCGTGACCTTCGCGGCGGTCGGCACGGCCGGCCAGCGCTGCACCACGCTGCGCCGCCTGATCGTCCACGAAAGCCTGAAGCAGGATTTGATCGCCAAGCTTGCCAGCGTCTACGCCCGCCTGCCGATCGGCGATCCGCGCGCGGCTGGCACGCTGGTCGGCCCGCTGATTGATGAAGCGGCCTTCACCGCGATGCAGCAGGCCCTAGCGGCCGCGACTGTCGCGGGTGGCCGGGTGATCGGTGGCGAGCGGGTGAGCGTGATGGGGCCCAGCGCCTACTACGTCCGCCCAGCACTGGTCGACATGCCGGACCAGGCGGAGGTCGTGCACCACGAGACCTTCGCGCCGATCCTCTATGTGCTCGGCTACACTGACTTCGACCAAGCAGTGGCGCTGCACAACGCCGTGCCTCAGGGCCTGTCATCATCGATCTTCACGACGGACCTGCGCGAAGCAGAGCAGTTCTTGAGTGCGGCGGGGTCGGACTGCGGCATCGCCAACGTCAACATTGGCCCATCGGGTGCGGAAATCGGCGGTGCGTTCGGCGGCGAGAAGGAAACCGGTGGTGGGCGCGAGTCCGGGTCGGACAGCTGGCGGGCTTACATGCGGCGCGCCACCAACACGATCAACTATGGCCGCGACTTACCGCTCGCCCAGGGCATTGTGTTCGACGTCGGCTGATGTTTGGCGCGACACCTTTGGATTGGAGTGCCCTCGCCGTCCTCGTGGTGGTGTGGATCGTCTATCAGCGGTACTATGGGCGGCCGACCCGCGGGGGTCGCAGTCTGAACTCTGCGATGATCGGCATTCGCGAGGCCTGGATGCAGGCCGTGCTCGCCCGCGACAACCGGATCATGGACGGCCAATTGGTCGGCCATTTGCTGACCTCCGCCACCTTCTTCGCCTCGACGACGGTGCTGGTGTTGGCGGGCCTGGTCAGTGCGCTCGGCGCCTCCGACGTGGTGGTGATCGCCTTGCAGCGCTTAGCCCTCAGTTCGGGGGCGAACGCGGCTCTGGTCGAAGTGAAGCTGTT
>JAAFHH010000545.1 GCA_013297545.1 Alphaproteobacteria bacterium | reverse complement strand
CTCTACCCCTATGCAACAGCCGACCCTCACCCCCGACCCCTCCTCCCGGCCTCCCCCTGCTTGGGAGGCGAGGGGCGCTATGCTTGGTCGCGCGCGTGGAAGCGACGATTGAGCGGTCACCGCTTGCCGCCACCCCGTCACCCGGTCATCGTGGCGATCAGCGCAGCGGAGGGCTCCCATGGCCGATATCCTGATCACCCACGGTTTCGTCGTCACCATCGATCCCACCCGGCGCTCGATTGAAGACGGGGCGGTTGCGATCACCGGCGACCGGATTGTCGCGATCGGCACGACGGCGGAGATCCTGGCGGCCCACAGCGCCCCCACCGTGATCGACGCCAGCGGCAAGGCCGTCCTGCCGGGCTTGATCGATGGCCACGCGCACGCGGGTCACGGCCTGATCAAAACCATGGGCGGCGGGCGCGGCGATCTTTGGTATCAGGCGTGCGAGACGGTCTACACCGTCGCTTCCACACCCGGGTTTTGGCACGCCGAAGCGCGGCTTGCCGCGACGGAGCGATTGCGCTTTGGCGTCACCACCGGTGTCTCGCTGCTGGGCGGTGGCGACACGATCATGCGCACCGATGATCCGATCTACGGCGACGCGCACATGCAAGGGGTTGTCGAGGTGGGCACGCGCTCGGTGGTGGCCGTGGGCTCGACCCGCCCGCCGCACCCGCGTGCCTATGCGCGGCTCACCGACGCGGGCGAGGACCGCTACCCGGTCACCTTCGAAGATCAACGCGCGACCTGCGACAGCCTGATCAAGCGCTGGCATGGTGGCCATGGCATGCGCACCAACGTGGCATTGATCACGCCTACCCTGCGCGCTGATCACATCACCACGTTGGGGGCAGCCGAACTGGCGAAGGCGCGCGCGCAGGCCGTTTCCATGCAAGACCTCGCCCGCGCGAACGGCTTGGTGTTCACCCAAGATGGCCACACCAAGGGGTCGGTCGCCTACGCGCACGAGCTTGGCATCCTCGGCCCCAACGCGCTGTTGTCCCACGCGACCGCGCTGACCGATGCCGAAATCCAGCTGGTCGTCGACACCGGCAGCCACATCGCGCACAACCCGAGTGCGGTTGCCTCGATCATGGCGCGCTGCCCGGTGACCGAACTGCTCACCGCCGGCGCCAATGTCTGCCTTGGATCGGATGGCACGGCGCCTGATCGTTCCGGCGACATGTTCCGCCACATGCAGCAGTGCATGCACTATCACCGGACGTACCACCACGACCCGAGCTGGCTGCCGCCGGGGCGTGTGTTGGAAATGTGTACGATTGACGCCGCCCGTGCGCTCGGCATGGACCGCGAGGTCGGGTCCCTCGAAGTTGGCAAGAAAGCGGATGTCATTTTGATCGACCTCGCCCGCCCGCACATGTACCCGGCCAACATGCCGCTGTTCCGTGTGACATATTTCGCCAACGGCAACGACGTCTCAACCGTGATCGTTGACGGCAAGATCCTGATGCGCGACCGCGTCGTGCTATCGGTCAACGAGGCCGAGGTGCTGGCCGAAGCCCAGGCCGAAACCGAAGCGATGCTCGATCGCACCGGGTTCCGCAGCATGCTGGAGACCCCCGCGAGCTTCTGGGGTCAGGTCCGCGCCATGGATCAGGTGCGCAGCTAAAGCCGGGCGAGCGTGCTCTGGGCGGCTCTGAGCCAGCCGAGGCCTGCATCCGTCGTCGTGCGCGGGCGATACTCGGCGCCGATCCAGCCGGTGTAGCCGGCGGCATCGAGGGCCGGGAACAGGGTTTGGTAGTCGACCTCCCCCTCATCCGGTTCGGCGCGCGAGGGCACGGCAGCGATCTGGATGTGGTGGATGTCCGCCATCGCGGCCTGCAGCACCGGCCACGGGTCGCCTTCGGTGCGGCCGATATGGTAGGCGTCCGCCATCAGTTTCAGGTTCGGCGCACCCACCTGTTCGATCAGCGACTGGCCGGTGGCCACGCAATCGACCAGATAGTCCGGCCGATCGAAGCGGTTCATCGGCTCGATCATTAGGACCAAGCCATGGGCCGCCGCGCGCGGGGCAGCCCAGGCGAGGTTGTCTGCAAACACTGCGCGCGCAGCCGCCCGGTCGGCTGGGGCCGCACTGCCAGACACGGCGTGCACGGCCCCCGCACCAGCCGTCACCGCCCAGGCAATCGCCTCGTCAATTCCAGCCCGAAACCGGTCCCGGTCCGCTGCCCGCACGCCGAGGCCGAATTCACGGGTAAGATCGCCCGCAGACGCGTTGACCCCCACCAGCGTGAGCGCGTGGGCAGCACAGGCATCCCGCACGGCCACGGCCGGCGTGTCATAGGGCCAGTGCAGTTCGATCGCATGGAACCCGCCGCGTGCGGCCGCCGCGATGCGCTGCAGCAGCGGCAGCTCCGGCCACAGAAAGCCAAGATTGGCGGAAAAGCGCGCCATGGCTCAGCGAAACCGCGGGGTGGTCACAGGCATCTCGGTGGCCATGGCGGCGGCTCCTTCGGTATCCGTCTTAGCACGGCTGTGGTGCGTGCGATCCCCGGTCAGCTGACTCAAGGCGACTTCTGAGCCCAATAACACTGCCTGCGTTCACCCACCCTACTCAAGGCCTTTGCGCGCCGAACCTGCGCAGGATTACACC
>JAAFHH010000554.1 GCA_013297545.1 Alphaproteobacteria bacterium | reverse complement strand
TCGCTGTTAGCGACAGTTTCGCGTGAAGTTGATCGTTGACCCTGCTGCGGCACGCTCTCTCCTGAAGGCTCCACCGAAAGATCGAGCGCAGTTGCTCGCGAAGCTAAAGCAGGTCGCTGCTGTTCCACAGGGTGACTATCCCTGGGCCTCGCGCCTCGCCGGACGACCAGACTTCCGAGTACGGCAAGGCGACTGGCGGGCGATCTATCGGCTCGACTTCGAGCGCGCGGAGATGACTGTCGATCGGATCGAACGAAGAGGCGAGGTGTATCGATGAACGCGATTGTGCCGATTCAGATGACTGAGGACACGGTCACGCTGCGCCGCATCGACTTCGACGCGATGACCACGGCAATTGAAGACGCCCGCGACACGGCGTTTCTCGATCAGGTGCGAGCACACGAGGACGAGGTTGGCGTGGTCGCCGCCCGGGCCGACTACCTCGCGATCGAGCTTGTGGAACGCATGGTCGCCGGCGAACACCCGGTGCAGATCTGGCGCGAACATCGCCAGATTTCGCGATCCGACTTGGCGCTGGCTGCTGGTGTCAGCCGCAGCTATCTGGCGGAGGTGGAAGCCGGGCGTAAGCCAGGGTCGGTCGTGCTGTTTCAACGCTTGGCGGTCGCACTCGCCCGTCCAATCGAGGATCTGCTGCCCGCATTGCCGGACGCGTGAAGCTGCCTTGCGTGGGCGGGCGGTTGGCGCGACACTTGGGCCCGTCCAACGCTGCCAGATCATTGGTGTCCGCCCGTGCCCAGTTTCGACATTGTCTCCAAGACCGACCTGGCTGAGGTCGACAACGCGCTCCAGAACTTGAGCCGCGAGATCGCGACGCGCTTTGATTTCAAGGGTACCGCCTGCTCGGTTGAGCGCAAGGACGAGACCTTGACCATCCTCGCCGATGACGACACGCGCCTGAAGACGGTGCAGGAACTGCTGCGCGGACACCTGACCCGCCGCAAGCTCGATGTCGGGTGCCTCGACATGAAGACGCCGGAAAAGGCGAGCGGCAACACGCTTCGCCAAGTCGTGGTGGTCAAGCAGGGCATCGAATCGGAACTGGCGAAGAAGATCGTCAAAAGCCTGAAAGATTCGAAGCTGAAAGTGCAGGCAGCGATTCAAGGCGATGAGCTGCGCATCAGCGGCAAAAGCCGGGATGACTTGCAGACCGCCATTGCCCACGTGAAGGGCATGAAGATCGAGTTGCCGCTGCAGTTCTTGAACTTCCGGGATTGATCTTATGCCCGACGCCCCGCTGTCTAGCCCGCGCAGCCAGCTGTTCCGCCGCATCACTGATCGCCGCGACGAGGTGGCGGCGCTGACCCAAGCGCTGGTGCGCATCCCAACCATCAATCCACCGGGTGATGCCTACACGCCCTGTGCGGAGCTGATTGGCGATCGGCTGGCCAACCGCGGCTTTGCAGTCAGCTACATCCGCGCGGAAGGCACGCCGGGCGACAGTGATCGCTACCCGCGGATCAACGTGGTCGCCCGCATCGAAAGCGGCCGGCCGGGGCCGACCGTGCACTTCAACAGCCACATCGATGTGGTCGAAGCCGGCCAAGGCTGGACGCGCGATCCCTGGGCTGGCGAGATCGACGACGGCAAAGTCTGGGGCCGCGGCACCTGCGACATGAAGGGCGGGCTCGCCGCCTCCATCATCGCGGTGGAGGCGATCCTGGACAGCGGCCTGCCCTGGACCGGTGCGATCGAGATCTCCGGCACGGTGGACGAGGAATCCGGCGGCTTCGGCGGGGTTGCCTACCTGGCCGCCAAGGGGTTTTTCTCCAAGCCGCGGGTCGACCATGTGATCATCCCGGAACCCTTGAACCCGGACCGGGTCTGCCTTGGCCACCGCGGGGTCTGGTGGGCGGAGATTGAAACCAAGGGTCGGATCGCGCACGGCTCGATGCCGTTCCTCGGTGTGTCGGCGATCCGCCACATGGGCGCGGTGCTCGATGCGCTGGACCGGGATCTGCAGCCGGTACTCGATGCGCGCCGCACGGCGATGCCGGTGGTGCCAGAAGGCGCGCGGGCGTCCACCCTCAACTGCAATTCGGTGCATGGTGGCCAGCCGGAAGGCTTCGATGGCCTGCCATCCCCCTGCGTTGCCGACAGCTGCCGGCTGGTGATCGACCGCCGGTTCTTGATCGAAGAACCCTTCGAGCGCGTGCGCGGCGAGGTGGTGGAGATTTTGGAACGCCTGCGCCTGTCGCGCCCGCACTTCGCCTATTCGATCCGCGATGTCATGACCGTCCACCCGGTGATGACGGCACCCGACGCGCCGGTGGTGCAGGCCCTCGATGCCGAGATCGCCGCCGTGTTCGGTCGCGCCTCGACCCACATCGCGTCACCCGGCACCTACGACCAGAAACACATCGCGCGCATTGGCCATCTGCACGATTGCGTGGCGTACGGGCCCGGTATCCTCGAACTCGCCCACCAGCCGGACGAGTGGGTTGGCATCGACGACATGGTGGCGTCCGCCCAAGTGATGGCGGCAGCAACCCTGCGGCTGCAGGGGTGCGGGGTGTGAGGGTGTGTTAAAAAAAA
>JAAFHH010000544.1 GCA_013297545.1 Alphaproteobacteria bacterium | reverse complement strand
GTCCTCTGGCGAGGCGATCGTGAACGCGCGCCCCGACTTGCCAGCGCGGCCCGTGCGACCGATGCGGTGGACATAGTCTTCCGCGTGGATCGGCACGTCGAAATTGAACACGTGGCTCATGTCCGGCACATCGAGCCCGCGGGCTGCGACGTCAGACGCGATCAGCAAGGTGATCTCACCCTTCTTGAAGCTTTCCAGCGTTTCGGTGCGGGTCGCTTGGGTCAAGTCACCGTGGATCGCGCCAGCGGAAAAGCCGTGGCGGGTCAGCGACTTGTGCAGGATCGAGACATCCTTCTTGCGATTGCAGAATACAATCGCGTTGCGGACATCTTCTGAACGGATCAACCGGCGCAGGGCTTCGCGCTTTTCATCTTCCGCCACCACACTGATGTGTTGGGCCACTGTGGTCGCCGCGGACGCGGCCTTAGAGACCGTGATCTCCTTCGGGTTCTGCAAGAACGCATCGGCCAAGCGCCGGATTTCCGGTGCCATGGTGGCGGAGAAGAACAAGGTCTGCCGGTTGCTTGGCAATTGCGCCACGATCTTCTCAACATCCGGGATGAAGCCCATGTCGAGCATGCGATCGGCTTCGTCGATCACCAGCACTTTGACGTCGCGCAGCAAAATCCGGCCGCGTTCGTAGTGATCCAGCAACCGGCCGGGGGTTGCGATCAGCACGTCGACGCCGCGATCCAGCAGCTTTTCCTGATCGGCGTAGGAAACCCCACCGATCAGCAGCGCCTTGGTCAGGCGGTGGTACTTGCCGTATTTGTCGAAATTCTCCGCCACCTGGGCCGCGAGTTCGCGCGTCGGCTCCAAGATCAGCGAACGCGGCATCTTCGCCTTCGCACGACCCTGGG
Organism: Alphaproteobacteria bacterium; assembly: GCA_013297545.1. Classification (GTDB taxonomy): domain Bacteria; phylum Pseudomonadota; class Alphaproteobacteria; order Elsterales; family Elsteraceae; genus RDXE01. Next base: position 1,769 of record JAAFHH010000544.1, on the reverse strand, counting down.
CCAGGATTTCGATCATCGGCAAGGTGAAGCCGGCCGTTTTGCCCGTCCCGGTTTGGGCGCAGCCCAACACATCGCGGCCCTGCAGCACGGCCGGGATCGCTTGTTCTTGGATCGGGGTCGGCGTGGTGTAGCCAGCGTCGGTGACGGCGCGAACAATTTCCGCGCTCAAGCCCAAAGTCTCGAAACTCATGCGGTGCAACTCATGCTGGGGCAAGCCTTCTAAACGTCCGGACGTCGGGTGTCTGGTGCAGTGAAACCGATCACCGGTTCCCGCCACAGAATTCCCGGATTAGGCTCTGCGGCCCCCGTCAGACCCGTCCGGGGCCCGAGAGGAGATGCGGCGTGACCTTGATCCTGTTGCCAGGCCTATTGTGCGACGCCGCGCTGTGGCGCGAACAAATCGCGCATTTCAGCGCAAGAGTCCAGGCGGATACCAATCGGCCCCTGCCGGTCCAGGTCGCAGACCTCACCCGCGACGACAGCATTGCCGCGATGGCGAGCCGGGTTTTGTCCTGGGCGCCGCCGGAATTCTACCTTGCGGGCTTGTCGATGGGCGGCTACGTCGCGCTGGAAATCCTGCGCCAAGCACCAAAGCGCGTGACCCGATTGGCACTGCTCGACACCTCCGCCCGTCCGGATTCGCCCGAACAGAGCGAACGACGCCGGGGTCTGGTGGATCTCGCGCGCCGCGGCCGATTCCGGGGCGTCACCCCCCGCCTGCTGCCATTGCTGCTGGCAAAAGATCGCTTGGATGATGCACCCCTCACCAGTGCCGTGATGGCGATGGCGGAGCGTGTCGGGGCGGAGGCGTACTTGCGCCAGCAAACCGCGATCCTCGGGCGCGCCGACAGCCGACCATCGCTGGCCGATATCCGCTGCCCAACCATGGTGATCTGCGGCACCGAAGACGCGCTGACCCCGGTCGCGCACAGCGAAGAAATCGCAGCCGCAATCCCGGGTGCTGTGCTGCACCTGCTGCCAGGGGCAGGCCACTTGACGACGATGGAACAGCCGAGCGCTGTCAACCAGCTGCTCGATCAGTGGCTCAGTTGCGAATGAACCGGTGCCCGTCGCTGTCGCGGTCGTTGATCGGCAATGCCGCGCGCGCCATCGCCGCCGCTTGTGCGGCGAGTGCGGGCGGTTGATCCAAGACAGCACGATCGATGCGTGCAACCGCAGCGGTGAGCGGGTTGCCGCTGCGGCAGAACGCGGCACTGATCAGGATTGATCCGGCAGCAGGCACCGGATCGGTCGCGCTGTCGCAAAAGTCGCGCGGGCCGCCACCGGGTGCTGGGTTGAGGATAAACACCAATGCGTACTCTGGCCGCGCTGTTGGGCCGGGTGTCGCGGTGAACGTCGTGTTGATGCCGGTGGCAGGCGGGATGCTATTGGCGAATGCCGCACTGAGGGCCGCAGGATCTTGACCCGGCACGCTACCGACCACCCGGACCGCGAGGTCACGCCCGCCGGCACCATAGGACAGCTCGGCCCGGCTGTACGGACCGGTGATCGCACTCCAGCCGACCACCGGGCCGCTGCAGGCGCCCAAGAGGAGCACCGCTGCTGCTGCCACCGCTTTCATCCGAGCCTCCACCAGCACTCTCAGATATCAAGATCCCGGGCGAATACGGCGTTTTCTTGAATGTACTGGAAGCGCAGTTCCGGCTTGCGGCCCATCAGGCTTTCGACCAGCTGGTCGGTGCGCGGCAAACCATCGATCGCGACCCGCAGCATGGCGCGTTTGGTCGGATCCATCGTGGTCGCCTTCA
>JAAFHH010000543.1 GCA_013297545.1 Alphaproteobacteria bacterium | reverse complement strand
TCTTCCCTTTGTTGTCGGTACCAACCGATCTTCACTTGAACCAACACAACACACAACACACCCTGGCGCGGGGTGGAGCAGCCCGGTAGCTCGTCAGGCTCATAACCTGAAGGTCACAGGTTCAAATCCTGTCCCCGCATCCATACCAACAAACCGATGATTTCGAAAGAAATCAGCGGGCTTTGGCGTCTGGGCCGCGCCATGCCGCTACGGCAAAGGCCTTGACGCCAGCCCGGCCCGCGTCCCACAGCTAGCCGATGTCACTGCGTGCGCTTCGAAGCCTGGTTGCGATTGCTCAGCACGGCTCGTTCGCGCGCGCAGCCGATGCCGTGTGCCTGACCCAGTCGGCCGTCAGCCTGCAGATCCGCACGCTCGAACAAGAATTCCGCGCGGAGTTGTTCAATCGCACGCACCGAAAGGTCACGCTCACTGAGGCCGGTGAGGCGGCAGTTGCACGGGCGCGGGAGATTTTGGCGCTTTATGATGGGCTCGCAGCCGAACTCGCCGCGGGCGGTGGCCTCGCCGGTCGCTTGCGGCTGGGTGCGATCCAGACGGCACTCGCCGGCCCCTTGCCGGAGGCACTGGCAGGCTTGCGCGCCCAGCACCCCGGGTTGCTGGTGCATGTGGCGGCTGGCATGTCGGCCGAGCTGGCCCTGCGGGTGGAAGCCGGCGAGCTTGATGCGGCGATCACGACCGAGCCCGTGCGCCCACACCCCGCCGGCCTCGCTGCCACGCCGCTCTATGCCGATCGCTTCTGGGTCGTCGCACCGCCCGCCAGCGATGGCGTGGATACCGCCACCCTGTTTGCCAACCTACCGTTCATCCGCTTCGATCGGCGCGCCTGGGCTGGGCGGATGATCGACGCCGAGCTGCGTCGCCACCGCGTGCACACCCACGATGGCATGGAACTCGACAGCCAAGACGCCATCATCGCGATGGTGGCGCGCGGTCTTGGCGTGGCGGTGGTGCCGCTGTCTGACACCGATCACGCGGCCCTCACCGATGTCCGCTGCACGGAATTTGGCACGCCGCAGCTCACGCGCAGCGTTGTCTTGCTCGAACGCGACGATCGCCCGCAAAGCCGGCTGACGGCAGCCTTGGCCCAGGCGGTGATTGCGGCCTCTGGCATCAGAAAAACTCAAGAATAGCGCAAGATCTTCCAATTTTTTGTCGCGATTGAGTGCCGCTACGCTCCGGTTCGAACACCAGGAGCTTGCCGATGGTCACCACACCCGCCCCCTCTCCCATCCTCGCCATGGCGCGCCGCGCGGCAGCGCTGCGGGCAGAAGGACGGGATATTGTCGACCTAACCTTGGGCGAGCCTGACTTCGCACCACCCCTGCACGTGATCGAGGCGGCCCGCGCGGCAGCCGGTCGACCCCTCGGCTACGCGCCGGCTAACGGTTTGCCGGACCTGCGCGAGGCGATCCGGCGCGATGTGTTGACCACCCATGGCTTGACCTATGGGGCAGACCAGATTGCTGTTGGCTGTGGTGCCAAGCAGGTAATCTTCAATGCCTTCCTCGCCTCCCTCAGCCCTGGCGACGAGGTGGTGATCCCGGCACCCTACTGGGCGAGTTATCCAGACATGGTGCGGATGTGCGGCGGTGTGCCGGTCATCGTGCCGGTGGCCGCGCGCCCAGGGTTTCGTCTGCAGCCGGAAGAGCTTGCACGCGCACTCTCGCCGCGCACCCGGTGGGTCATTCTGAACGCCCCCGGCAATCCGTCTGGCGTGACCTACACGGCGGGCGAACTCGAGGATTTCGCGAGCGTGCTGCGGCCTTGGCCGGACGCTCTGATCCTGTCCGATGATATCTACGCCCACATCCGCTACGTCGCCACGCCGCATCACACTCTGGCGGCGGTCGCCCCGGATCTCAGCGCGCGGATCTTGCTGGTCGACGGTGTGTCGAAGGCATTCGCGATGACCGGATGGCGGGTCGGCTGGGGCTGCGGCCCGGTATCGCTGATTCACCGGATCACGGCGGTGCAGTCGCAAAACTGCACCCAGACGGGCACGCTGAACCAGTTGGCTGCAGTCGCCGCCCTCGATGGTCCGCGCGAGATCTTGGTGGAGCGCAGGGCGATCTACCGCCAGCGCCGCGATGCCGCCCTCAGTGTGCTGCGGGCCTCCCCCGATCTCGCGGTCGCAGCGCCCGACGGTGCCTTCTATCTGCTGGTCCAGGTGCGCGACCTCGCAGACGATACCACGCTCGCCCTCCAACTGCTCGATGCCGGCGTTGCCGTCGTGCCCGGCAGTGCCTTCGGTGCCACTGGACACCTGCGCCTCTCTTTTGCGACCGAGGCGGCAACGCTGATTGAGGGCTGTCAGCGCTTACGGTCAGCCCTTGGCGCCCGCGCGCTCAGCGGTGCCGCATGATCGACCCGCTCGACAGTGCGTTGTCGCCCGCGGAACGCGCGCTGCAGGTGCGCGCCCGGGACCTCGCTGACGCGGTGATCCGCCCACAGGCCGCCGAAACCGACCGGGTGGAGCGCTATCCCTGGCCGGTTGTCGACGCCCTCACCCAAGCAGGCTTCATGGGCATGACGATCCCGGCGGCGTATGGTGGTGCTGGTCACTCCTTCCTGGACGCGTCGCTCGTCGTTGAAGAAGTTGCCAAGGCCTGCACCGT
>JAAFHH010000542.1 GCA_013297545.1 Alphaproteobacteria bacterium | reverse complement strand
CTCGATATGGGCGCGGTACATCTCCAGCTGGCGCAGAGCCACCGGCACGTCGACTGGTTCGACCACCACCCCCCCTTGCCAATGCTGGGTGCCGAGCGTGTGGATGACCTTCAGAATGTCGCGGAACGCCGCCATGTCGCCGTAGCGCCGGCCGCCGATCAGATCGGTCACGTGCGGCGCGCCGCTGACCGGGCCGAAGTTGATCGTCCGCCCACCGACATGCATATCCCGCTCGGGATTGCGGGCGTGCAGGGTGAACTCAGTCGGTGCCGTCTTCAGCGCATCCGCGACCAGATCCCGGCCGATGCGCACCATCCCAGTCTCGTCATCAACCAGACCACCCAGGCGGCGGATGTGGTCGCGGGCAGGTTGGCTGCGGAATTCGAGGCCGCTTTCCTCCAGCACCCGGTAGGCACCAACCAAGATCCGCTCCACTTGGTCAGCGCGCAGCACTTCGATCGGCGACCACGGGTTTTCCAGTCGGGCGATCGGGGCGAGCGACGGGCCGCTCGACCGCTGGCGCCCACCACCGCGCCGACGCGGCGAGGCTTCAGCGCTCACGCTTGGAACACCTGGCGCAGGAACGCATCGGTGCGGTTCCAGGCGAGCTTGGCGGAGCCGGGCTCGTACTGGTCGCGTTCGTTGCAGTTAAAGCCGTGCCCGGCCGGGTAGACGTGGACCGGCAGCATCGGGTGCTTGGCGCGGATCAGGTTGACGTCCGCCATCGGGATCGCCGTGTCCTTCTCGCCGAAGTGCAGCATGGTCGGGCACTTCGGCGCCTCGGCTCCGAATGCGGCGATCTGACCACCATAGTAGCCGATCGCGACATCAACGCCGAGGCGCGCAGCCGCGAGCCAGGCGAGCGTGCCGCCCCAGCAATAGCCGACGACGCCGACACGGCCAGGGCGCAGGTGGGCGACTGCCGCTGCGACATCCGCCATCGCGCCTTCGAGCGGCACCTGGCCGCGGACATCCCGGCCGGTCTTCACATCCGCCCCGCTGTAGCCAAGCTCGATGCCAGGCTTGATGCGATCGAACAGGGCAGGGGCCAGTGCCCGAAAGCCGATCTTGGCGTAGGCGTCGCAGACACTGCGGATGTGATGATTGACGCCGAAAATCTCCTGAATGATCACCAGGGATCCGATCGCCTCGCCAGCCGGTTCGGCGAGGTAGCTGGCGAGTGTGTGGCCGTCTGCGGCGGTCAATGTTGGCGTCATGTCAGGTCCTTGCACTCAAGCTGAGCGGGCGCTCAGCGTATCAGACTGATCGGTGCGGCGCACACTGGCGAGGAAGCCGTCAACCGCACGGCTCAAGGTACCGGCTTGGCCGGCGAGCGCGTGGGCGGCTTCCAGCACTTCGCTCGCAGCCGACCCAGTCTCGCTGGCAGCCCGCGTCACCTCACCGATGGTTTCGGAGACTTCGCGCGTGCTCTCAGCGGCTTGGGAGACGTTGCGCGCGATTTCCCCGGTCGCCGCACCTTGCTGATCGACCGCGTTCTCGATGCCGCGGGCCAGCTGGTTCATCCGCTCGATCGTGGTGCCAACGCCGCGGATGGCACTCACGGCATCGTTGGTCGCCCCGCGGATCGCGTTGATCTGCTGGGTGATTTCCTCCGTCGCGCGCGCGGTTTGGTTGGCGAGTGCTTTCACCTCATTCGCAACCACCGCAAAGCCACGGCCGGCATCGCCAGCACGGGCGGCTTCGATGGTGGCATTCAGCGCCAACAAGTTGGTTTGCTCGGCGATTTCGTGGATCAGGCTCACCACTTCGCCGATACGGGCAGCGGCGGTCGACAGGCCGTCGATGGTCAGGGTCGCGCGCTCGGTATCGTTGGCTGCCACTTCGGCGATCCGCGTCGACTCGCCGACCTGGCGGGCGATCTCCTGGATCGAGGCGGTCAGTTCCTCGGCCGCGGCCGCGACGGTCTCGACGTTCCCGGTCGCTGCTTCGGCCGCACTCGCCACCATGCCGGACTGGGTTTCTGACGCGTCAGCCGTGCCGCGCATCGCTTCGGCGGCGAGCCGCATACGATCCGCCTCGCCCGCCAGACCATCCACCACGGCCTTCACATTGGCCTCGAAGCTGTCGGCCAGGCGTGCCTGCGCAGTTGCCATGGTGACCGATGCCATTGCGCCGACATAGGCACCCGAGCGATCGGCGATCGGGGCGATCTGCACGTCCCACGTCTCCGTCCCACGGGCGACCCGCCCACCCCAGGGCAGACCAGCCCCACCCGCGACCAAGGCCGCACCATCGACATGGTCCGGCAGCAGGCAGGCGATGTCGGCACCTTGAAGTGCGGCAGGCTTGCCCGGCAGGTGGGCTGCCATCGGCTCGAACGTCGCAACCGCGGACGCGTTGCAATAGGCGATCTGGCCATCCTCCGGCCGGACCAGCAGCACGGGGTTCGGGGTCTGCTCGACCATCTGGCGCAGCTGGAACGCCGACCCCACGGTCTCCCGCAGGCTCGCGAGCGCGCGCAGCATGGCGCCGACCTCGTCGCTGCGGGTCGACGGGGCGATTTCGGCTTTTGCGTCGCCATCGGCCAGCCGCTCGAGCGTGACGGTAACCGTATGGATCGGCTTCACTAGGCGGCGCATCAGCACGATCATCACGAGGATGCCAAGCGCCAGGCCGATT
>JAAFHH010000541.1 GCA_013297545.1 Alphaproteobacteria bacterium | reverse complement strand
CTGTTCATGCCGTTCACGGAGGCGCTGAGCCAAGTGCGCTCCGGCCAAGTGCGCTTGCTCGCCTTGATGAGCGACAAGCGATCCCCCGACGTGCCGGATGTGCCGACCATGGCGGAACGCGGCGTGCCCGGTGCGATCATGTACAACATGCGCGCCTTCATGGCCGCCCCCGGCATGTCCGCCGCGCGGGTGAATGCGTTTGCCGATCTGATCGAAAAGCTGCTGACGACACCCGCGTGGGAAGAAGTGCGCGCGCGCAACGCCTGGAACCAGTTCTTCTTGCGCGGGCCAGCGCTACAGGCCTTCTTCGAACAGCACGAGAAAGACTTGCGCGAGTTGCTGACCGAACTCGGCTTCATCGGCTAGCGGCATGTACGATCTCGTTGTGAAGGGTGGGCGTATCGCGACTGCCGCCGACCTCTACGAGGCCGACATCGCGGTGCGCGGCGGCCGCATCGTTGCGATTGGCGAGGATCTGGGCCGGGGCGAGCGGACGATCGATGCCCGCGGCCGGCTGATCACACCGGGCGGCATCGACGCCCACGCCCACATCGAACAGATCAGCTCGACCGGCGTGTGGACGGCGGATGACTGGTTCACGGCGACCCGCTCAGCCGCTTGCGGTGGCACCACGGTGGTGGTGCCGTTCGCGGCCCAACACAAGGGCGACTCGCTGACCGCTGTGGTGGCGGATTACCACGCCCGCGCGACGCCAAAGGCCTGTATCGACTACGCGTTTCACTTGATCGTCAGCGATCCGCGCCCGGAGATTTTGGCCGATGAGTTGCCGCAGCTGATCCGCGCTGGCTACCCATCCTTCAAGATTTACCTCACCTACGATGCCCTGAAGCTAAACGACCGCGAAGTGCTCGACGTCTACGCGGTTGCGAGGCGGGAAGGTGCCTTCGTGATGGTGCATGCGGAAAACCATGATGCGATTGCGTGGCTGGCGCAGAAACTTCTGGCGGCCGGCCACAAGGCGCCGAAGTTCCACGGTGTCTCCCGCCCACAAGCCGTCGAGCGCGAAGCAACCCACCGGGCGATTACGCTGGCAGAGCTGGTTGACCAGCCAATCCTGATCGTCCATGTCTCAGGCGCTGAAGCGTTCGAACAGATCCGCTGGGCCCAGCAGCGTGGCCTGAAGATCTACGCGGAGACCTGCCCGCAATACCTGTTCCTGTCGGCCGAAGACTTGGACCAGCCCGGCATCGAGGGTGCGAAATGCATGTGTTCCCCGCCGCCGCGCGAAAAGGCGAACCAGCCGGCGGTGTGGCGGGCGATTGCGGCAGGCGTCGCCCAAATCGTCTCCTCCGACCACGCGCCGTACCGGTTCGGCGATGCGGACGGCAAGCAGAAGGCCCTGCAGGATTTCAAGAAAGTGCCGAACGGCGTGCCGGGCTTGGAGCTACGCCTGCCACTGCTGTTCTCCGAAGGGGTCGGCAAGGGGCGGATTGATATCCACCAGTTCGTTGCCGTCACCTCGACCAACCCCGCGCGCCTTTATGGCTTGAGCCCAAAGAAAGGCTCAATCGCGGTTGGGGCCGATGCCGATCTCGTGCTGTGGGACCCGAACAAGCAGGTGACCGTGCGCCACGAGATGCTGCACGATGCCATGGACTACACGCCCTACGAGGGCATGGAACTCACCGGCTGGCCGGTCGAAACCCTGTGCCGCGGTGTGACCGTGGCGAAAGACATGGAGTTCGTGGGCGAGGCCGGGTTCGGCCAGTTCCACAAGCGCGGGCTAACGGATCTGGCACGGCCAGCGGGGCGGTTCCCGACCGGGTTCAACCCGCAGGATGGGAGTTATCGCGGGTAGGTGAATGGGTCGAAGGTCGGGACTGGGAAGGCTGCGAAGTCCTTCAGGTTTCGTGTGGCGATGGTCAAGCCGTGGACCAGGGCCGTTGCGGCGATGAGTGTATCTCCGCCGCGGTCTTGCGCACCGCTCGGCGCTAGCCTCGCCCAAGCGCGATAGATCCGCGCATCGGCATCGATCACTCGGAAAATGTCGAGACTGGCATCGAGCCAAAGCTCCAGGGCGGCAGCTCGCACCTGATCCCGCTCCCGAAGGCGTTCGATCCCGCGCTGGATTTCGCCGGCCGTGACAGCAGCGATCGCGAGATCAGCAGCAGGGGTATCGGCGATCCAGGCGACAACAGCACCATGCGGCCGAGGGCGCCGAAGCTCAGAGACCACGTTTGTGTCCAAGAGGTACACAGTTAGTCGAAGTCGGCAACGGGCCGCAGGGTGATGTCGGTACGCGGCGGAATGTCTAGGTCCGCGCGCGCTTCCGGCGCCAGCAGCCATTCCTTGATATCGCGATACTTAGGCGGCTGTTTGGATGTTGGCCGCCAGTCGCGCATGGGCACCAGCACGGCAGCGTCCGCACCATTGGCGGAAACAATCTGCGGTCCTTGCTCGACGCAGGTGGCAAGCAGCTCGTCGAACCGTGCTTTCGCGTCCTCGGCAGCCCAAGTGGCCATGGAAAACCTCCGATGCGTGTACCGTTGCATGAGAGCAGGACCGGCCGCAAGCAGCCAGCGAGCGGCTATTCTGGCACTTCATCCGCGTTGCTGCGGACCGGCAGGCCACGGGGTGCAGCTTCGATTTCCTGTGTGAAGCCCGCTTCGGCCGGTTCCCAACCAGGTTCAA
>JAAFHH010000540.1 GCA_013297545.1 Alphaproteobacteria bacterium | reverse complement strand
CCGCCCACGCCGGCTGGAAGGGTGCGATCACCGGTGTGGTGGAGGCCGCGATCGAGGAGATGGTACGCGCCGGGGCGCTACCCGCCCGCATCCTCGCGGTGATTGGCCCGTGCATTGGCCAGGCGAGCTACGAAGTTGGCCCCGAATTCCGCGAGCGGTTTGTCGCGGCCGATGCCGCCAACGCCCAACACTTCATCACCCCGCCGGGCGCGGCGCGGCCCTATTTCAGCCTCGGCGGGTATCTGGAGACCCGCCTGGGCGCGCTTGGCCTGGCAGCCGTTGAACGCCTGGATGCGGACACCTGCGCAGATGCGGAGGCCTGGTTCAGCTACCGGCGCACCACGCTCCAGGGCGAGCCGGACTATGGCCGCCAAGTCTCTGCCTTGGCGCTCGTCTGATGCCGCACCTGCTGCTGTTCCTCGCGTTCTGCTTTCTGGGGTTGTTGGCTGCGTGCGTGCTCTAGCCTTCCTTGCCGCCCTGGTGCTCAGCGCCTGCCAGCCCTTGCCGCAGCCGTTTCGGATGGACACGTCCGAACGGCAAGCGAACCGCCTGCTCGATCTGCCAACCGCGCTTGGCATTGTGGTGCGCCCGGTCGCTGGTCTGCCGGCACCGATTGACCGGATCGTGGCCGAAGCCGTCGCATCTGCGATCCGCGATGCTGGGGTGCCGGCCTCCATTGAGGGTGGCAATCGCGGATCGAGCGTGCTGACCGGGGCCGCGACCCTCAGCCCCGGCCAGGTCGATACCGCCTGGCAGCTGCAATCTTGGTCGGGAGAGGCGCTGGCAGCACCACGCGCCACCATCGCGGTTGATACCAACGGCCGGATGGTCCAGGCGGATCTGCAGCGCGCGGCGCGGGTGATTGCCGCCGCGGTTGCGGGTGACGCGCCTGCAGCACCAGTGGCAAGCGGCGATCCAACCGGCATCGCGGTTGCCCGCATCGATGGCGCGCCGGGCGATGGCCGCGTGGCATTGAAGGCGGCACTCGAGGCGGTGCTGCGCTTGAACCGGGTGCGGGTGCTGGAGCCATCCTCACCCGAGAGTGCCTTGATCCTGGCGGATGTGCGCCTCGGGACCCGCGATGGCGACCGCCAGCCGATTACGATCCGCTGGGTGCTGATGCTGCCCGACGGCACCGAAATTGGCGCGGTCGAGCAACGCAACGCGATCCGCCCCGGCCAATTGGATGGCCGTTGGGGCGAACTGGCGCTCACCATCGCGGAGGCCGCGTGGGAAGGGGTCGCAGCGCTGATCGAAGCTATGCCACGCGCGGACCGGGTGCTGATGGGTCAGCGATAGCCGAACGCGTGCGGCAAGAACAGCGTCAGCGCCGGGAACAAGATCAACACCAACAGTGCGAGCGAGAGCGGGATCAGAAAGCCCCAGACTTCGCGGTTGATCTGCGCCATCGGTACGCGGGTGAGCGACGACAGCACGAACAGGATCAACCCGTAGGGCGGAGAAATGATTGCCAGCATAAAGTTGACGATCACCACCACGCCAAAATAGACGAGATCAATGCCGAGCGCCTTCACCGTCGGCAACAGCACGGGCACAAACACCAACAGCATCACGGCGCCGTCGAGCACGGTGCCGAGCACCAAGAACACCAGGTTTACCACCAGCATGAACATGATCGGCGAGAAGTCTTGCGCCGCGAACCAGCGCGCCATGGCGTCCGCCACGCCTTCATTGGTGATGGCGTAGTTCACGATGAACGAACTGACGATCAGCATCATCACCACGGCCGATTGCCGCGCGGTGTCGCGAAACACCGTGACCAGACCGCTGAGCGGCAAGGTGCGATACCACACGCAGCCGATCAGCATCGCCCAGAACGCCGCGACCGCGGCGGCCTCGGTCGGTGTGAAGACACCAAACCAAATCCCGCCGAGCAGGACCGCCGGCAAGGTCATCGGCACCGCCGCTTGACCGACAACACCCGGCCAATCGCGCCACGCAACTGCACTGCCGCGCGGCAGACCCCGCCGGTCCGCGATCAGGAAAATCCACGCCGAAATCGTGAGCGCAATCACCAGGCCAGGGATCAAACCGGCCAGGAAGAGTGCCCCGATCGAGGTGCCCGACAGCAGCGCGTAGAGCACCATCGGGATCGACGGCGGGATCAGCGGCCCAAGCAGCGACGAAGACGCGGCAATCGCACACGCAAGCCCGCCGGAATAGCCGCCCTGGGTGCGCATCTGGCGCACGGCCACTGTGCCAGCGCCCGCGACATCAGATACCGCACTGCCGGTCATTGAGGACATCACCAGGTTCATCAGCACCGTCACATGACCATGCCCACCGCGCAGCCGGCCGACCAGGGCAGCACCCGCCGCCCACAACCGGTCGGAGATTGTGGCGGCGTTCATCACATTGGCGGTCAAGATGAACAGCGGCACGGCGAGCAACAGGTTCAGCGAGATCGCGCTGTTCATCGTCTGGTCCGCGACCAGGCCGATGTCTTGGCGGGTGACCACCAAGTAGCCGATGCCGCTGGCGAACATCGAGGCCACGATCGGCAGCCGCAGCAAGGCGCCGAGCACGAACAGGCCAAGCAAGGTGGCGATGCCGATGCTCATCCGATCAGGTTCGCGGTGTTGGCTGGGTCATCCAGCTCGGTGACGGTGCGCCACTTGCCACTGCACGCGATGA
>JAAFHH010000054.1 GCA_013297545.1 Alphaproteobacteria bacterium | reverse complement strand
CGGGCGTGGCGGCGGGTCGGACGGTGCCGACCCAGCCGCGTCGATCATGCTAGTTCACCAGACCGATCGACTTCAGCACCTCGGTCATGCGGACGTTTTCTTCTTCGATGTACTTCGTGAAGGCATCGCCCGCGAGATAGAGATCAGTCCAATTGTTCTTGGTCAGCACTTCTTTCCACTGCGCCGACTTCACCATCGCGTCGATCGTGTTCAGCAAGGCCTGGCGCTGCTGCGGCGTGATGCCGGGTGCTGCCACCACACCGCGCCAGTTCGGCACTTCGAGGTTCACACCCTGCTCAATCGCCGTCGCCACGGGAATCCCCTCCAGGCGCACCGGCGAGAAGATCGCCAGCGCGCGCAGGCGACCGGCCTGCACTTGGGCTTGGAACTCACCCCAGCCGGAAATGCCACCGGCGACGTGGTTGCCGAGCAAGGCGGCCTGCGCCTCACCCCCACCCGCATGGGCGACATAGTTGATGCGCGTCGGGTCGACCCCAATCGCCTTGGCGAGCAGGCCAGCCGTCACGTGGTCGGTACCACCGGCCGAGCCGCCGGCGATCGCCATCGCACCCGGGTTCGCGCGCATGCCGGCGACGAAATCGCCCAAGGTCTGATAGCGGCTGCGGCTTGGTGTCACCAGCACCTGATACTCGCCGGTCAGACGGGCGAGCGGGGTGGTCATCGACAGATTGACCGGGGTCTTGTTGGTCAAGATGGCGCCCATCATGACCAGACCGGTGGTCATCATCGCATCCGCACGGCCGCGCTGGTTGTTCAGGAAGTTGGCCAACCCGATGGTGCCACCGGCACCGCCTTGGTTGGTGATCTGCATCTGCGGCGCAATCCCGCTGGCCAGCAGCACCTGCTGCATGTTGCGCGCGGTCTGATCCCAGCCACCGCCCGGTGCCGCCGGCACCAGCATGGCGATCGAAGACACGGTTTGCGCGTGCGCGGGCAGGCTCGCCACCGCGGCCAAACCAACAGCCCCACCCAGAACATGACGACGTGATACAGACATGAGCTTCCTCCCCAGGAATCTTAGATTTCGTGCGAGCATCCCCGCTCCGGCGCTGACGGTAGCAGAGCTTTTCGGCTTCCGCCTATAGGATCGACGGATCAATCGACACGATGCTGCGCCCGCCCTCGGTCACCCGCCGCGCGAGGCCGTCGGCCGCGGCCAGCACGTGATCAGCATAGACCCGGCCCAGCACGATCTTGGCGTCGAGGTAGGTCGGATCACCCATGCGCTGGCTCTGTGCCTGGGCTGCAGCCAAGGCCGCGCGTGCAGCCATCCAGCCGCCGGCGACGATGCCAGTCAACTCCAAAAGCGGCACGGCACCGGCGAGTGCCAAGCGTTGATCATCGTCGAGGGTGGCGACCACCCAATCGGTCGCCTGCCCGAGTGCTCGGGCGGCAGCGGCGAGGTTGGTGCCAATCGCGGGCAGATCGTCACCCGGCTGCTCCATCAGCTGGCCCGCGACAGCGACGATCGCTTCCAGCAGCTGGCGCATGGTGCGCCCACCATCGCGACCGATCTTGCGCAGCATCAGATCGTTGGCTTGGATGCCGTTGGTGCCTTCGTAAATCGGCGCGATCCGGGCATCGCGGTAGTGTTGCGCCGCGCCTGTGTCTTCGATGAACCCCATGCCGCCATGGACTTGGATGCCGGTGGACGCCACCTCGCAGCCAAGATCGGTCGACCAGGCTTTGACCACCGGGATCAGCAGATCCGCGCGCATGAGGGCTGCCGGATCACCGGCCCCGCCGCGATCGAGCAAGGCGGCGGCCTCCAGGTAGAGCGCGCGTGCAGCCCCAATCTTCGCCTTCGACACCGCGAGCATCCGTGCGACATCCGGGTGGTGGATGATCGCAAGGTCAGCGCCACTGCGCCCAACCACCCGACCCTGCACCCGGGTTTGCGCGTAGCCGAGTGCTTGCTGGTAGGCGCGCTCCGCAATTCCGACGCCCTGGATGCCGACGTTTAGCCGCGCACTGTTCATCATCAAGAACATGTATTCGATGCCGCGGTTTTCCTCGCCAATCAGCTCGGCATAAGCACCCTCTTCGTCGCCGAACGCCATGACGCAGGTGGGCGAGGCATGGATGCCGAGCTTATGCTCCAAGCTCACGGGCCGGCAGTCGTTGCGGGCCCCCAAACTGCCATCGTCGTTGACCAGCACCTTTGGTGCGACGAACAGCGAGATCCCCTTGATGCCGGCGGGCGCGCCTTCCACCCGCGCCAGGATCAGGTGGATGATGTTCGGCGTCATGTCGTGGTCGCCGTAGGTGATGTAGATCTTCTGGCCAAACAGCCGGTAGTGATCGCCCTCGCGCACAGCGCGGGTGCGCAATTGGCCGACGTCTGATCCGGCGTTCGGCTCAGTCAGCAGCATGGTGCCGGTCCACGCGCCGGTGGTCAGCGGCTCCAGATAGCGCTGGCGCTGCGCGTCAGAGCCATGGTGGCCGATCAAGTCAATCCCGGCCTGGGTCAACATCGGGCAGAGCGCGAACGCCATGTTGGCACCGTGCCAGAGTTCCTGGACTGCGGCTGAGGCCAGGGCCGGCAAGCCCATGCCGCCGAACTCGGGCTTGCCCGCAATGCCATTCCAGCCGCCATCGACGAAACGCTGATAGGCCGCCGCCCAGCCCGGCGGTGTCACCACCTGGCCGTTTTCGAGCCGCGGCGGCGTGCGATCCCCCACCGTGTTCAGGGGTGCTATCACATCGGCGGCCAGACGCCCGGCTTCGGCCAACGCGGCTGCGATGTCGCTCGATTCCACATCACTGCCAAGCGTGGTCAGCACGTCGCTGAGGCCAACGACCTGAGTGAGCAAGAAGGTCAGGTCATCGATCGGCGGATGGTAGGCGGACATGGGGCAAGCCTCGACACCGGTAGCAGGACCACGCGACACTACAAGCCGACCATGGTGCGCAGCAACACGGCTGGTCGCCGCGGCTGCGGGCGGCTACAGTCGCGCCAAAATCGCTTCGAGAGTGGTCCTTGTCTGCCTCCCCCACCCCTGATGCCGCGCACCCGCGCCAGGACCTGTTCAGCGTAATGGTGCTGACTGCGGCTGCCTCAATGCTGGCGGCCTGGTTTGCGTTTGAGACGCGGCCGACGGCATGGCCGATTCCGCTGATCTGGCTGCCGTCCGGCATTGCCTGGACGGTCGCGGCGCGCTACGGCGCGCGCCCGCTGACGGCAGCGGTGGTCGGCACCGCGGTCGGCACGCTGATCGCCGGGGTGGCGTGGCAGACGGCGGCGATCGTCGCGGTGGTGAACAGCTTGGTGGCGCTCAGTGGTCTGCCCCTGCTGCGCCAGGCTGGGCGCGACTTCGCCGATCTGTCCACCGTCAAAGCGGCGGTGCTGGTGTTGGCGGTGCCCGGGGTGCTGGTGTCCGCGATTGGCAGCGTCGTCGCCTTCAGCTTGATGGAAGTGGTCGGCAAAGAGCCGACGATCGGCACCTGGGCGGCGGTTGGCGCAGGCGCGGCCGCGTCGGCGCTTGGCATCGTCGTTGCGGCTCCCGTTCTGCCGGCGCTTGCGCACGTGCGCCGGCTTCAGCGCCATCAGGGTTTAGAACTCGCAGCGCTGGTATTGGCGACGACACTGTTGGCGTTGGCGCTGGCCCTCGGTGTGCGTGGCATGTCGTTGCTGATATCGTTGGTCGTGCCCTTGCTGATCTGGGCGACCATGCGGTTTCGGCTGCTGGGTGCGGCGATCACGCTGTGCATGATGACGGTCGCGATTGCAGCGGCGGCCGGATTCGACGCTGGCATCTGGGTCGGCGACCCGCAGATCACCGTGACGTTACGGGTGTCCGTCTTCCTTGGCATCTGTGGCTTGGTTGCTGTCGTCTTGCAAGCGTCGCTGGCCGAACGCGACGCGCTTGAAGCGCGGCTGATCGCCAGCGAAGACCGTTTTCGCACCTTCACGGATGTGGCGTCCGACTGGCTGTGGGAACAAGACGCCAATCTGCGCTTCACCTTCGTGTCCGCGCAGAACGAGAAATACTCTGGCATCAAGCCGGAAGCGCACTACGGCAAGACCCGCAGCGAAACCAAGCCGGAGGGTGTGACCGAGCGGCAATGGCAAGAACACCAAGCCCTGCTGGAACAACGCTTGCCCTTCCGCGGCTTTCGCTTCAACCGCACGGACCCCAGTGGGCGCCTGCATCGGTTGGAGATTTCCGGCCAGCCGATCTTCGACCCCGACGGGCAGTTCCAGGGCTACCGCGGCACCGGTCGCGATCTGAGCGAAATCGTCGAAGCGCAAGCCGCCGCCGATGAGGCCCGCACCGCACTGCTGGATGCGCTCAAACACCAAACCAGCGGGGTTGCGCTGTGGTCGCGCGATCAAAAGCTGATCGCGTGGAACCTGCAGTACGTCGAACTCGCCGGCGGCGAAGTCGTGAAGATGGAAGCCGGCCGCACCTACCGCGACATCACCACCGAAATGCTGCGGCGTGGTGTGATGTCGGATCTGACCGGCGATCACACCGCGATCGTCGACGCGATGGAAGCACGGCTCGCCAGTGCGCCGGCCGACTACGAGACCCAACGCAACAATCGCTGGCTGCTGATCAGCCTGCGACGGACCAGCGACAACGGCATCCTGCAGGTGGTCACTGACATCACGCCGCTGAAGCAACGCGAAGCGGCCTTGATCGCAATCCAGCACGAGTTGGAAGACGCGAGCCGTGCGAAGTCCGAATTCTTGGCCCGGATGAGCCACGAGCTGCGCACACCGTTAAACGCGATCCTCGGCTTTTCGGAAATCATGGCTGGGGGGTACTATGGTCCGCTCGGGTCGGATCGCTATCAGGAATACTGCGAATCCATTCGCAATTCGGGCGCACACCTGCTCGACCTGATCAACGACATCTTGGACATGTCGAAGATCGAGGCCGGCAAGTTCGAAATCGAACCTGAAGTGGTACCACTCGACGAGGCCCTGGTGCCGATCCTCGACATCGCATCGGGTGCTGCTGGCGCGCGCGGTATTCGCATCGAGCAGATCCCCGCCGAGGCCGGCTGGGACGTCCGCGCCGATCGCCGGGCGCTCAAGCAGATGGTGCTGAACTTGGTCTCCAACGCCGTCAAATTCTCCCCGCCACACGGCGTGGTGCGCGTTGAGCTCGCGCGCGACGAGACCGCGACCACCATCACAGTCGCCGATGACGGCCCGGGCATTCCGCCGGAGGTGTTGCGCGACCTCGGCCGGCCCTTCGTGCAAGCACCCGGCAACCAAGCCGGTGGCACCGGCCTCGGCCTCGCGATTGGCCGGGCACTGGCGGAATTGCACAGCGGCTCGCTGGTGCTGACCTCTACGGTTGGGGTCGGCACGCGGGCGACGATCCGGCTGCCCCATGCCGGTCAAGGACCAGCGATCCGGGTTGCTTGATCAGCGTTTGCGCCAGACCTGCCAGAGCGCCCAGCCGCCCAGCCCAATCCAGACGACGTTGAGGGCGGTTGAGGGATAGGCGCTGTTCCAGGCGGAATTGATCGCGAGCGCTGCTGCGCCCAGTACATTGACCCACTGATAGCGCGCGCCATCGGCCGCCCAAATGCCGCGGGAGACAAACGCGTAGGCGGCCAGCAACGCGATGCCGCCGGCCCAGCCGATCACCTCGATGACCAGTGCCGTCACCCCACCCTCCCGCCCGCGATTAGGTCGGCAGTGGTAGCCCCAAGCGGCGGGCGAACGCCAGTCCTTCGCGGCGGCGGAACCAGAGAATGACCAGCGCGCTGGTGAGCACCAAGCACGCCTCGGTGAACAGCTTGCCGCCATCGTGGTAGGGATCGATACCAAGCGGGCTAACGACGTGAAAGAAAATCGCGCCGGACATGATGCCGGCGGCAAGCGCAGCCCCGAACACCTGGGTCGGCCGGATCAGGATCAAGATGCCCGCCGCGAGCTCGGCCGTGCCGACGCTGACGCGCATCGCGCGTTCCCAGCCGTCGAGGAACAGCCAGTCGGTCAACACGGTGAACAAAAACACGCTGCCGGGATGGGCGCCGAACTTGAACTCCAAGTAGCGCAAGAAAATGAAGGCGGCGAACCCGGCGAGCGGCCAGCACAGGATATCAAGTCGGACGGTCATCGGTGCAGCCTCGTCACTTCGACCCGAGGATGATCGTCGTCCCGCGGTCGCCTGCATCGAGGCGGGTACGGTAGTAGGACGCGACTGGGTCTTCCGGGTACTGTTCGGCGTAGGCGGCCAGTAAGGTTACAGCGGCTGGATCATCGGCTTCGATCGCCTTGAACACCGCTGCCCACTGGTCGGACTCACCATTGGCCGGCAGCAGCACCGCGACGGCTAGCGACTGACCACGCCCAGCCAGCTGCAGCTGGCCGAGGGCGCGCACGGCTGGTGCAGCGGCACCCGCACTGGCCAGCACTGCCCCGGATACTAAGATCCGCGAGCCAAAATACTTGTTCGCCCCCTCCAGGCGCGAGCCGGTGTTCACCACGTCACCGGCCGCACCGTACTTCATGCGATCCTTGCTGCCGAAGCTGCCGACGGTCGCGGGACCTGCGTGGACACCGATGCGCGTCTCGCCGAGGGCCACACCCGTCGCTGCCACCTCCGCCCGCACCGCCTCGGCCGCAGCGTTGATGGCAAGCGCGGCTGCGATGGCGTCACCGGCTGGATTGGCGGCGGCGACCGGGGCGCCGAACAGCGCGAACACGGCATCGCCAATGAAGTCGACAACAATGCCGCCATGGGCATCGATCACCGGCACAACGCGGTCGAGGTAGCGGTTCAAGATCTCCATCACCTGGTCCGCTGGCAGGCTTTCGGCCAAGCTGGTCCAGCCCGCGATATCGGTGAACAGGACCGCGACATCCCGGCGTTCCGGCGCGATGCCGTCCTGGTGGCTGAGCGCTTGTTCGACCACTTGGTCCGGCACGTAGCGGCCGAACACCGTGCGCATGCGCTGGCGATCGCGCAACCCCTCCACCATGGAGGCGAAGGCGGTGGAGGCCTCGTTCAACTCCGCAATGCGCGATGGCGCGAGGGTGAAGGGGGCTTCCGGCCCATCGATTGCCACGCGCCGGGCAGCGGCAGCGAGTGCAGCAGCTGGCCGGGCCACCCGGCGGCCAAACACCGCTGCGAGCACGAGCGCCACGGCCAGCACCGCAACCCCAGCCAGAGCTGCCAGCTGAACTTGCTTCATCTCAGCCGCGATCAGATTGCCGCCGTAGTGCACCCCCATCACCCAGGGCTCGTCGGTACCGGCATCTTGCAGGCGATAGGCGACGGTGCGGCCGGTGGCGACACTGACCGTCGGCGGTCGCGCGCCCTGGTCAAAGCGTGGCTCGAACGCGGCCAGGGTTGGATCGCTGGCCTGGCTGCGCTGGGGCAATCGGCTGCTGCCGGTTAACGCCGGGTGCGCGACCACCACATCGCGCCCGTAGAGAATGAACGGCACTTCGCCGATCGGCGTCGGCATATCAGCCAGAAACCCTGACAGCGCCGTGAGCTCCAGGACCGCAAGCAAGGCCCCCTGCCCTGGCAGCGGGCTGAGGATTTGAATCGTCGCCTGGCCCCGACGCTCGTGCTCGCGCGGCGGCAGCCACACCGGGCCGGTCAGCCGTTGGGAGCGTGCCAGGATCTGAGCAGTCGTGGCCGCATCGAAGGGCAGGGCCTGCACCGTGTCTGGCGCCTGCTTTTCAAGCCAGAATCCGGTGCCGTCGGCCTGGATCACCATTATCGCGTCGACGGACGCAGCCGCCCCCATCGCGCCGCGCAGCACCAACGCGATATCCCGCGGCGCCATGCCCGGGCGCAGAGCGGCCGCGGTACCCGCGATCAAGCCCACCGCCGGTCCGACATGGGCGAGCAGGCGCAGGCGCATGTTTTCGATCGTCGTCTGGGTGCGTTCGGCCAGCAACGCCCGGTTGTTCGAGCGCGCAGCACCCAGACCGAGCAGCAGCGACACGGCAACCGCGAGCGCGACCAAGCCGCCAAAGATAACCGCCAGCAGGCGCGCAATCGGCTGAGCTGGGATCATCAAGGCGCTCCGAACGCCCTGAGGTTCAGCGCGAAGGTCAGGCCATAGACCAAGCAGGCACCGAGCGATGCCAAGAGGTGCACTGCCCCCCCAATGCCCGACCCGCCGATTTGTGTCGCCACCACCAGCACGGCGGTGAAGGCCAGCGCGATCAGCACGCCGAGGGTGACGGCTGGCGTGTCTTCGACCAGCTGAGGGCGCATCCACACCACCAGCGGTGCAGCAACCCAGCAGCCAACCGTTGCGATCAGCACGGCGGGGCTTGCGGCCGCCGAAGGTACGGTCGCTATGCCATCCACGCTCGCTGGCAGCACGTACCAGGCGATCAAGCCGAAGGCAAAGGCAGCAACCGCGCCCGCAGCCGCGGACGCTAGCAGACGATGGGGTGATACAGCAGCAGGTCGCGAAGGCATGGCTCAGGTCTCCAGGCAGTGAGGTGAGAACAGAAAGCCGCATTCTGGTCGAGGGCTCAATGGCGCCTTTGGCTATCGCCGCCATAACTGAGTGCGATCAGCAGATGTGCCAACCTAGCCGCGGGTATGGTTCTATCACACGATGAGGGAGAGAGCGCGTGTCAACACCGGAAGACCAATTGACCGCCGCAGGATCGCTGGCCGCCGCCTTAGCCGCCCGGGCTGCCGCGTCAACCGGCGGCGCACACGCCGATCAGCGCGCCGCGTTCCTGCAGTGGCTCACCACCAGCAGCATCGCCAGCCGAGCCTTGCAGGCGGGTGAGCAATTTCCAGCCTTCGTGCTGCCGGACACGAACGGCCAGATGGTCGCCTTGGCCGACGTGCTACGCCTCGGCCCCGCTGTCATCCTGTTCTATCGCGGCGGCTGGTGCCCGTTCTGCTCGCTCGCCCTCGCGGCGATGCAGCGTGCCGTGCCCGAGATCACCCGCCTTGGCGCCCGCGTGCTCGCCATCGGCCCCGACGTCGGCCCGGCATCCGCCGACACCGCGCGCGCCCGGCGCCTCACCTTCACCGTGCTGTCAGATCCGGAGAACGGCTTGGCCCTCGCCTGCGGCTTGATGTTTCGCATGCCAGACGCCATGCAGGACATCTATCGCTTGAGTGGCATCGACATGACTCAGTTGCACGGCAATAGCACCTGGACGCTCCCCGTGCCGGCCGGCTTTGTCGTCGATACCCAGGGCATCGTGCGCTTCGCCCACGTCGACCCAGACTACCGCCGCCGCTTAGAACCGGAAGCTGCCCTCACAGTGCTGCGCGGCCTTTAGACCGTTAGCGCGCGCTTCATGACCAGGGCGGCCTCCCGGCCATTCTGGCCCGGGTAGTAGTTTTGCCGGCGGCCGACGATGGCAAAGCCCATGCTGACATAGAGTGCTTGCGCCACGATGTTGCGCTCCGCCACCTCCAAGAACATCGCCTTGGCATGCCGGTCGCCGGCGATGCCGAGGGCAGCACTCATCAGCCAGCGGGCGATGCCGCAGCGCCGATGCTTCGGCAAGCAGCCAACACTCAAGATCTCGCCCTCGCCAGCAATCGCGCGCGCCAAGACGAAGCCGGCGGGCTGATCGTGCACCACGGTCGCCACCATGGCGTAGGCGCCGGGGCTTTGCAGCAGGTCGCGCATGGTGGCGGTCGACCAGATATCGTCAAAGCAGCGCGCATGGAGTGCAGACAGCAGCTCGGCGTGGGTGTCACCAACACTATGCAAGCGTGGCTGCACGATGGGACCGGTCACCGACGCTCCTTTGGTTGACTGACATCCGGCGGCTTCAAGTACAGGGGGCGGGCGCGCTGGCCAAGCCCCAAAGCGTGGTCGGCCTGCGCGAGACGGGCGATCACATCGGCGCGCGGCGGGCCGGTCTCATATGCCGGCATGGCAAGACGCAGCGCCAGGCGCTCGATACGCTGGCCGACCAGATGGCCGTGCGGGGCGATTTGGTCGACGGGTATGATTGCCGGCGGGGCGAGCGCCCGGCCATCCGCGAACGCCTGCACCATCGGCGGGTGGCGGGCATCCTCCCCCGGTACAGCCCCCGGTCGGGCATCGATCACCACGGTCGCCGCCGGCAGGTCCGCCCCAGCGGCCAAGGCCCGAAAGCCATCGATGCCGAGAACGGGCACGCCTCGGCCAAGCCCATAGCCGAGCGCAGCTGCAAGCGCCACGCGCAAGCCGGTGAACGACCCCGGCCCAACCCCAACCCCGATCAGCGTGATCGGCGCCCGGTCCGCCAGCAGCTCTGCCAACAGCGGCATCAACGCGACGGCGTGGCCGCGCGCGACGACGACTTGGCGCGCGCACACACTTCGGCCAGTCGGATCGACCAGGGCAACCGAGCACGCCGGCCCTGAGGCATCGATGCCAAGGGTTAACGCCATGGCACCCCGACCATGGTGCAGTGGTAACCCGCGGCCGCATCGGCTATCGAAGCGGCTGGGAGGGGTCGGGCATGTTGGTTGAGATCACCGAAGCTGGCAGCGGCGT
Source organism: Alphaproteobacteria bacterium (assembly GCA_013297545.1). Taxonomy (GTDB): domain Bacteria; phylum Pseudomonadota; class Alphaproteobacteria; order Elsterales; family Elsteraceae; genus RDXE01. The sequence continues at coordinate 1,307 of JAAFHH010000054.1, read as the reverse complement.
GCTGCTCGATCTGCGCTACGCGACCGCCAACAACATCGCGGGACGCCCGCTTTATGCCCGTGCAGCCGCGTGGCTGCACCCAGATGCCGCAGCCGCCCTCCATCGTGCAGTCGATCTGGCGGCTGGACTTGGCTTGCGCATCCGGTTGTTCGATGCCTATCGCCCGCCCGAGGCACAATGGCTGCTGCACGCGGCGGCCGGTGACGCGGCGGCGACCTTCGTTGCCGATCCGCGCACAGGCTCGCCCCACACCCGCGGCGTCGCGGTCGATCTGACACTGACCACCGCCGACGGTGTCGACCTCGACATGGGCACCGGCTTCGATGATTTGACGCCGGCCGCCTACCACGGTGCGACCGTGTCGCGCGAAGCCCAGCACAACCGCTTCATCTTGCTGGGCCTGATGTCGACGGCCGGATGGGATTTCTACGCCAAGGAATGGTGGCATTATCAGCTCTTCAACGCGCGGCGCTATCCGCTGTGGTCCGACAGCGTGCTGCCGCAGCGCATCATGGCGGCGGGATGAGCCGGATACCAGCCTTGCCGCGCTGGTGGCGGGGGGGTGCGGCGGCAACCGCGCTTGCCGCGCTGCTGAGTGCCGCACCCGCCGGTGCCCAGCCGCGCGGCAGTGACGATGCGACCGCCGCCGTGATCCTGGCCTACGCCCGGTTCGGGGATGACAGTCTGCCGGCTGCCTCGATCCGGGTGGAGCAGTTCGAAGCCCACATCCGCGCCCTGCGCACGGGCGGCTACACCGTGCTGCCACTGGCAGACGTGCTGGCGGCCGTGCGCGAGGGACGCAGCTTGCCGCCGCGCAGTGTCGCGATCACGATCGATGACGGCCACCGCTCGGTCTACCGAGAGGCGTGGCCGCGCCTGCGCGAGGCGGGTCTGCCGTTCACCTTGTTTATCGCGACCGACACCATCGACCGTGCTGCTGGCAGCCACATGAGCTGGTCTGAAGTGCGCGAACTCGCCAACGCCGGCGTCACCATCGGTCAGATGACCGCGAGCCATCCGCGCCTGATCGAGTTCGACCGCGCCGCTGCGATCAACCAGATCCTGCGCGCGCAAGAACGCTTGGAGGTGGAACTCGGCCGCCGGGCAACCCTGTTCGCCTGGCCTTACGGCGAGGTTGCCCCTGTTCTGAAGCCGCTGCTGACCGGCATGGGCCTCACGGCCGCGGTTGGCTTGCACTCCGGCGTCGCTCACCGCGGCAGCGACCCGCTCTACTTGCCGCGCTTCACCCAGAACGAGGCGCTGGGCTCGCTGGAACGCTTCGGCTTGATCAGCCAGGCCTTGCCCCT